>JBEKLW010000185.1:0-5752 GCA_050008815.1 Bryobacteraceae bacterium | reverse complement strand
TGCACGTCCCACCCCAGGCCCGTCCGGCAGCCCGGTAGCGGCCCACTGGCGGGCATCAGAGCGCCTTGCGCTCGCGCGCCTCTTCGGAGAGGAACAGCCGGGCGAGATTCATGTCGGACGGGTTCGTAATCTTGATGTTGCGGTCGCTGCCCAGCACCACGCTGACCTCGACCGTCTCCAGCCGCTCCACTAGCGTGGACTCGTCAGTGCCGATGAAGCCATCCTCGCGCGCCTTCCGGAACGCCTCCATCAGCAGCGCATAGTGGAAGACTTGCGGGGTCTGGGCCAGCGCCAGCGACTCGCGCGGCACGGTGCCCCGGATCTTGTTCTTCCGCAGCGTCTTCACGGTATCGACAGGCACGATGCCGACGATCGCGGCGCCCGTCTGCGCGGCCTCCTGGATCACCTTCTCGATCGTGCCGAGATCGATGAACGGCCGCACCGCGTCGTGCACAACCACCAGGCCGGTGTCAGCCGGGAGCGAAACCAGCGCGTTGTAGACGGATTCCTGCCGCGTGCTGCCGCCCTCGACCAGGCGGACCGGCTTGGACAATCCTTCCCGGCGCAGCATCTCGCCGACCCAGACCAGATCCTCGGGCCGCAGGGCCACGATAATCTCGTTCACCGGCGGCGAAGCTACGAATTTCCGGATGGTATGCAGCAGGATGGGCGAGCCGTCCAGCAGCATGAACTGCTTGCGGCTGGTGCCGGACCTCTCGGCGGTGCTCCGCCCCATGCGGGTCCCCAAACCCGCGGCGGGCAAGATGACGGCGGCTTTCATGGTCGGACTACGATTCTATCCCGGTTCGCAAACCGCTGCTCGGGGGCTGCGCCTAGGTGTTCGGCGGCGGCGTCGGCGCGGCGGCCTGCTCGCGGTGCTGGCGTTCGTGCTTGTCGGGGTGGCCCTGTTGGGGCTTGTCGTAGACCGTGTGCACGCGCTCGTCGAAGCGGCCGAAAATCATCTTGCCGGCCGTGGTCTGAAGCACGCTGGTGACGGTGATGTCGATGGTCTTCGAGATCAGCCGCTTGGCGCTGTCCACCACCACCATCGTGCCGTCGTCCAGGTAGGCAACCCCCTGGTTGTACTCCTTGCCTTCCTTGAGGATGAACACCCGCATCGTCTCGCCGGGCAGCACGATGGGCTTCAGCGCGTTGGCCAGCTCGTTGATGTTGAGCACCTCCACGCCATGGAGCTGCGCCATCTTGTTCAGGTTGAAGTCGTTGGTGACGATCTTGCAGTCGTAGAGCCGGGCCAGCTCGATGAGCTTCATGTCCACGTCGCGCACCTGCGGGAAGTCCTCCTCCAGGATCTGGACGCTCAAATGGGCCATCTTCTGGATCCGCTGGAGGATGTCCAAGCCGCGGCGGCCCCGGTTGCGCTTCATTGAGTCCGCCGAATCGGCCACGAGCTGGAGCTCGCGCAGAACGAATTGCGGGATCACAATCACGCCGTCCAGAAAGCCGGTCTCGGCGATATCGGCGATGCGGCCGTCAATAATGACGCTGGTATCCAGGATCTTGAACGCCTGCTTCCCGGTCTTCTCCCCGCCGAAGACGCCGCCCAGGGCGGCGAGGTTGAGCACGTCGCCCTTGTTGGCACCGATCACCAGGCCCACATAGGTCATCCACAGCAGGAGCAGAACCTGGAGGAAGGGCAGGAAGGGGTGGTTTCCGCTCTTCAAGGCCCAGCCCAGCACCAACGCCATCAGCGCTGCGCCAGTGATGCCCAGGGTCGAGCCGATCGCAGCGCCAATGAGGCGCTTGAGGCTGACCTCTTTAACCCGGATCTCAAACAGGACGATGCCTATGCCGATGACGAACCCCGCCACAGCCCCAGCCCAGCGGATCACGTTCTGCTGAGCATCCTTGAAAGGCGAAAGAAAGTACCCGACAGAAGCCAGGAGTATGGTGAATAAAACTCGCAGAATCAATATGTTAATCATCCGCTGACCCTTCTTGCAAGCCTGCCGAAAACCCACTCGCTCGCAGGCTGCTTCGACTCCGGCGACCCGCGCCTCATCCGGAGCTACTTACAAGATTAATAAGAATACACTCGCTCTCTCACACAGAGCACACGACTATTCGATGCAGCATAGCACGAAAACCCGGCCGAGCCGCTGTCGGCATGCCGGACCGGTCTAAGGCGCCGCGCCCCAGGTTGCGGACGGATTGCGCGCGGTGCGGTGTGCGGTCGGGGGGCCGGGCAGCGGATGACGGCATCCGGCTTTCTGCTACCATGGACTGCCGGAGATTGCCCTATGTCCAGACCTGCCATGGTTGGATTGGCCGCGCTTTGCCTGCTGCTGACGCCGGGATGTTCGTCGACGCGCGCTGGGGCGGATTCCAAGATGTATCGCCTGGGTGAACGTGTCGAGGTGGGCCAGCTCATCTACACGATTATGGACGCGGAGTGGGTGGATCAGCTCGGCGACCCGCCCAGCGTGCGCCTCCCGCGGCACCGGTTCATGGCGCTCAGGGTATCGGTCACCAACAGCGGCGCATCCACGCTGGAGGTGCCGTCAATGTCCTTGATCGACGTGAGCGGCGCCGCAACCGGCGAGCTCAGCGACGGGCAGGGCTTGCGAGACTGGCTGGGCTTCGTCCGCAGCCTCAAGCCGGCCGAGACGATGCACGGCCGCGTGCTGTTCGACGTGCCCGCGGCCGCCTACCACCTGAAGCTGACCAACGGCGATCCCGAGAACGAGAGGATCGCCACGGTGGATGTGCCGCTGGACCTGTCGCACCTTCCAGTCATCGAGGAGCCGGCCCGATAGATCCATGCTGCTGAGAGTTTTCCTGGCCGGCCTGGCAGCATTTGCCTCGGGTGCGATCGCCGCTCCGGTCCAGACATCGAAACAGCTCGCTATCGTCAGGCCCGCCTTGCGGGAGTACGAGGACGGGCCGGCTGCGGCGGCGGAGAATCCCTTCCTGACCGGCGAGACGGTCTTCTTCAGCTTTCAGATCGCCGGCTACCAGGTCTCACCCGAGTCGAAAACCGACCTGCGGTGCCGCGTCGAAGCCGCCGATCCCGCGGGGATCCTCATCGTCGAGCCGATCGGGCAGGACCTCGCCACCCAGGTGTCGCCCGAGGACAAGAACTGGATGCCGGTGGTGCGCGGCAGTTTCCTGATCCCGCCCCTGGCGTTGGCCGGCGCCTACCGCGTCCGGATCGCCGTGGAGGATCGGCTGTCCGGGCAGAAGACGAGCGCCGAGCTGGCGTTGCCCGTGCGCGGCCGGCGCGTCGAGCCCAGCGACACGCTGGTGACCCGCAACTTCCGGTTCCTGCGGGCCGAAGACGACCCCGAGCCGCTCGCGCCGGCGGTGTACCACGCGGGTGATTCCATCTGGGCGCGGTTCGACATCACCGGTTTCCACTACGGGGAGAAGAACCACGTCCACGTCGAGTACGGCATCGCGATGGTTACGCTCTCGGGCAGGACGCTGTACTCGCAGCCGCAGGCGGCCATCGAGGATGACGCGACCTACTACCCGAAGCGCTACCTCGCCGGAGCGCTGAGCCTGAGCCTCGGTCAGGACTTCAAGCCCGGCGAGTATGTAATCGTCCTCACCGTGCGGGACCAGGTGGGCAACCAAACCGCCGAGTCCAGGCACGCCTTCCGAGTGGAGTGAAGCCCGCGTCGTTAAGAAGCGATACCGATCTTACGAAGACCTTCTAACAGACTCGTTCGGGGGCGGTGATTAACCGGAGGAGAGATCGGGCTAGAACGGCCGGTGGATTCCCTGAGTGCGGAACTCGTAGCGTTCGATGGAGAGCGCCGCTCGCCGATTGTCGCTGCGGACAATGCGCCCCGAGGTGACGAGCTTGAGCGGGCAGTGGTTGTCGAGATGAGCGGGCCAGCTCACGGCGACCTCCAGCCGCTCGCCGGGTGACAGAGTCCGCTCGGTAGTGAACAACACACCATTGGAGCTCATGTTGATAGTGCGTCCCGAACCCAGCTCGATGGTGTTGCGGTTGAAGACCTTGTAGCGGACCTCTTGCTCGATCGGGAAACGCACGGCTGTGCGCCGCTCGGCGGCATCAGCCTCGGCCCGAGCTGGCGCACCCGCCTGCGCCGCGCCCCTCTTCTTGCCCAGGCGGCCGGCCGCTCCAACCAATTCGATGAAACTGCTTAGTGGTTCACCCATTTGCCCTTTTCTACATCAAACACCCCGGGGCTGATTCCGGCCATAGGCGGACCGGCTCATTTTTCCTTTAGAACTGCGGTACCAGCTATGAGATACGGGTACTGTATGCCACGATTCATGAATATAACAGGAATTGGGCCGATTGTTTCAACACTTCTCCCGCCGAAGCCCCCTCCCAGGGCGTAGCCTCAGCGGCCCTTGGCCCTCCGGATCTCCTCCAGGCGCTCACTGATGCGCTTTTCCACACCGCGGCCCGTGGGGTGGTAGTATCGCCGCCCCGCGAGCGAAGGCGGCAGGCATTCCATGTCGGGCACGGCCTCCTCGAGCTTGTGCGCATGCTGGTAGCCCTCGCCGTAACCCCACTCACGCATGTCACGGGTCACGGGATTCCGCAGGTGCAGCGGAACAGGCTCGGCTACCGCGGCCGCGATATCTTCCCGCACCCGGTTGAGCGCCTGGTAGGCGGCGTCGGACTTGGGCGCAACGGAGAGATAGATGGCGGCCTGGGCCAGCGCCTGATCGCCTTCCGGGATGCCGAGGAGGTGGACGGTCTGCATGGCCGCGACCGCCTGCTCGAGCGCGCGCGGGTCCGCCAGGCCGATGTCCTCGATCGCCATGCGGATCAGCCGGCGCGCGATGTAGAGCCGGTCCTCGCCGGCCTCGAGCATCCGCCCCAGCCAGTAGAGCGCCGCGTCCACGTCGCTCGACCGCACGGACTTGTGCAGCGCGGAGATCAGATTGTAATGCTCTTCCCCGGCCTTGTCGTAGAGCAGGACCTTGCGCTGGATGGCGTCCTCCACCGCCTGCCGCGAGAGCTGCTGGCTTTCGGATGCCGCCACCGCCGCTTCCAGCGTGTTGTAGGCGGCGCGCGCATCGCCATTGGCGAAGATCGCGATCTGCTCCAGCAACTCGGCCGGCGCTTCGATCTTGAGCTCCCCCAGGCCGCGCTCGCGGTCCTCCAAGGCCCGCCCTAGCAGAGTGACAATCTGGGGCGGCGTCAGCGCGCCCAGCGAGTAAACCTTCGAGCGGGACAGCAGGGCCGAGATCACCTCGAAGGACGGGTTCTCGGTCGTAGCGCCGATGAGCGTGATGTCGCCGCGCTCGACGTAGGGCAGGAAGGCGTCCTGCTGGGCCTTGTTGAAGCGGTGGATCTCGTCGATGAACACCAGCGTGCGCCGGCCGAGCTTGCGATTGCGCTCGGCCTCGGTCATCACCGCCTTCACCTCCTTGATCCCGCTCATCACCGCGCTGAAGGGGACGAAATCGGAGCGCGTGAAGCGCGCGATCAGCCGCGCCAGCGTGGTCTTACCCACGCCGGGCGGCCCCCACAGCATGATTGAGCCCAGCTCGCCGCGCTCTATCTGCGCGCGTAGCGGCTTGCCGGGGCCCACGATGTGCTCCTGCCCCAGAAAGTCTTCCCAGGTGGTTGGGCGCATACGGTCGGCCAGCGGCCGGGTCTTGTCCACCGCTTCCGGAGCCGGCGGCGCTGCGTCAAACAGGCTCATTCGAACATCCTCTGCCGGCGCGCCTCGTACAGCAGAATGCCGGCGGCCAGGGCTGCGTTCAGCGATTCGACGCCCGCCGTCGGGATCCGCAAGCCGATGCC
>JBEKLW010000184.1:0-5753 GCA_050008815.1 Bryobacteraceae bacterium | reverse complement strand
CCGCTCGAACGGCTCGGCGACGATGACTTCGTAGCCCTCGACCGGCTCGTGCAAGAAGCGGCGGTACACCCAGTCGAAACCCTTCGGAGTCCAAGCCGCGAACCCGCACAGCCGTGTGGCGCGCGGGTCGCGCAACCGGCCCTCCAACACCACCCACGCCTCTTCCTGGGTGTAGGTCAGCTCGTCCAGCCCGAACCACGCCAGGTTGATTCCCCTCAGCCGGTCGAACTCCTCCACCGGCCGGAAGAGCATGCGCGAGCGCGTGTCCTTCATCACCAGCGTGTTCTCGGCCCTGTTGTGCTCGTAGGGGATGTGGTTGCGCTCCAGGATGTCGAACAGCGTGCTCTGCGTGGCGTCGCGCAGCATGGGGTACGTCGGGGCGCCCAGCAGCCCCAGCCGGCCCGGGTTCTGGTAGCTGAGCTTGATCGCCTCCTGGCACAGCGCCTGGCTCTTGCCCGATCCGATCGGCCCCGAAAAACCCTTGAACCGCGCCGCCGATTGGTGGAACCGCGCCTGGGAGGGAAGCGGACTGTGCTCTATGTGTCGGACGCATCTTCCTCCTCTTTGGGCTCCACCCATGAGACTTTAATCTCCTTCGGTTGCTCCTCTTTGAGCTCCTTCTCGAGTTGCAGCAAGCGGATAAAGTCCCCGACCGTGGGCTTCAGTTGGTCGCTGTCCAGTTTCTGTTCGATCTTCTCGATCACCTTGCTCACCAGCGCCGCCTTGCTCTTCCGGCGTGGCCGCTTCGGGACGCTTTCGGCTTCCCCAGCGGCTTTGCTTCCAGGTTGCCCCTTAGTTGCCTCCCCCATTGGCGCTCGTCATCCCTCGCAACCGAAGCTAGCATTCCGGCCCGGCGCCGCCATGTGCCTCCCATTCGCAACCCACTGAGTGGAAAACGAAAATCACCACCCTGCGGGCGTGATTGGCCGCCGGGCGCTCCACACTCCGGGGCCGGCTGGTCAAATCACACGATAAAAGTTTTTTATGGCTGGACTCGCTTGCATTTGAGGCGCTGTTGGGGTACGCTTGTTCAATAAGGAGGCACGAAAGCTTGCACGGCTCCCAGCTATCGCCGTCTGGTTCGTACCTCCTGAGTGTGTCCTCTCTGGCCGTTGTTCCCGTCATCATCGTCATTAGCGTCGGGGTCGCTGTAGCGGACCCCGCCTGACGGCCTGAGCAGACACCAAGAAGGCCACTGGCGGGGCGAAAAGCCCTTCAGTGGCCTTTTTTGTTGCCGACAAGTTCCGCGACCCCGGAGGGGCGCGGTTATGAAGGAGAGGTAGAGAGTCAATGTCAACGCTGATGAGTGGCGCGCGGATGTTACTGGAATGCCTGGTTCGCGAGGGCGTGGACTGTTTCTTCGGCTACCCCGGGGGCGTCACCCTGCCCCTGTATGACGCGGTATACGACCACCCGATCCGCCACGTCCTGGTACGCCACGAGGAGAACGCGGCCTTCGCCGCCTCCGGCTACGCGCGCTCGACGGGCCGTGTGGGCGTCTGCTGCGCCACCTCGGGCCCCGGCTCGACGAACCTCGTCACCGGCCTCACCGACTCGATGATGGACTCGATCCCGGTGGTCGCCATCACCGGGCAGGTGCACTCGAAGCTGATTGGCAGCGACGCCTTTCAAGAGGCGGACACCTTCGGCATCACGCGCTCCTCGACCAAGCACAACTACCTGGTCAAGAGCATCCAGGACCTGCCTCGGGTGATCCACGAGGCCTTCTACATCGCCGCCACCGGCCGTCCCGGCCCGGTGCTAGTGGATATCGCCAAGGACGTCTTTCAGGGCCAGGCGCATTACCAGGCGGTGTCGTCCATCCACCTGCCCGGCTACAAGATCAATCTGGAGGGCCACACCGGCCAGATTCGGCGCGCGGCGCAGATGATCTGGGAGGCCGAGCGCCCGCTGGTTTACGCCGGCGGCGGCATCATCTCCTCGGGCGCGGCGCCGGAGCTGCGGGAGCTGGTGGAGTTGTGCGACCTGCCGGCGGTGTGCACGCTCATGGGCCTGGGCGGGTTGCCGAGCGACCACCCGAACTTCATCAGCATGCCGGGCATGCACGGCAGCTACGCTTCGAACATGGCGCTGACCGGGTGCGACCTGCTGATCGCCCTGGGCGTGCGCTTCGACGACCGCGTCACCGGCCGGTTGTCGGCATTCGCGCCGCACGCCAAGGTGATCCACGTGGACATTGACCCGGCCGAGATTGGCAAGAACCGCGCGCCGGACCTGCCCATCGTCGGCGACGCCCAGCACGTTCTGCGCAGGGTCATCAAAGTCCTCACCGAGCTCGAGCCCGAAGCGGGCAGCCGCAACTCCGCCGCGCGGACGGCCTGGTGGCGGCAGATTCGCGCCTGGAAGGAAGAGCACCCGCTGACGCCGGCGATGTCGGCGCAGGAGATCAAGCCGCAGCACCTGATGGCTGAGGTGGACCGCATCTCCGGGGGCAACGCTATCGTCACCTCCGACGTAGGCCAGCACCAGATGTGGGCGGCGCAGTTCATCCGCTTCAACGCCCCGCGGCTGTGGCTCAGCTCCGGCGGCCTGGGATCGATGGGCTTCAGCATCCCGGCGGCGATGGGCGCGCAATTCGCCCACCCCGACAAGCTGGTGATCGCGCTGGTGGGCGATGGCGGCTTCCAGATGTCGCTGCCGGAGCTTTCGACGATCTCCGCGCACCGTCTGCCGCTGAAGATCGTCATCGTCAACAACGGCTACCTGGGAATGGTGCGGCAGTGGCAGGAGCTGTTTTACAACAACCGCATCTGCGCCACCGAGCTGGAGTCGTTCCCGGACGCCGAGCTGCTGGCGGCCGCGTACCGCATCCAGGGCCGCACCATCACGCGGCCCGAGGAAGTCCGGCCGGCGCTGGAGGAGGCGGTGGGCCAGCCCGGCCCCTATTTGCTCAACGTCAAGGTCGCCTCGTTCGAGAACGTGTATCCCATGGTGCCGGCCGGCGCCGCGATCAACGAGATGACGCTGGCGCCTCCGCAGCCCGTGGCGGTGCCGAAGTAACCGGGAGGTCGAATTCTATGCTGCAGGTGATTTCGCTGTTAGTGGAAAACAGGCCCGGCGCCCTGATGCGCATCACGGGCGTGCTCAGCGCCCGCGGGTACAACATCGAGAGCCTCACCGTCGCCCGCACGCACGATCCGACGCTCTCGCGTATGACCATCGTCGTGGACGTGGACGCCAATTTGCGCGCGCAGGTGGTCAAGCAGATGAACAAGCTCATCAACGTGCTGCAAGCGTCCGATCTGACCGAGTCGCCGTCGGTGGCGCGGGAGATGGTGCTGCTGCGCGTCCGGGCCTCTATGCAGACCCGCACCGCGATTTTGAAGGAAGCGGAGATCTTCGGCGCGCGCGTCGCCGATTCCTCAGTCGAGGGCTTCGCGCTGGAGGCCACGGGCGATCCCGAGAAGCTGGACGAGTTCATCGACGTCATGCGCAGCTATGGCGAGATCGAGGTGACGCGCTCGGGGTTGATCGCGGTTTCACTCGAAACCAAGCGGCTGCGCCTGGCGCCCCCGATCCCGACCGCGTCCGCGGCCCCCGGCGGTGTTTCCCGCGAGAGCCGCGCTGATGCGGAGCCGGGCTCGCGCCCCGCGCCCGTCCGGCAGCCGCGCGAACGTGTATCGCAATCTAAAACGGAGTAACTTACTACAACGGAGTAAACATGGCTAAACGCTACTACGAGAAAGATGCTGATCTCAGCGTACTGAAGGGAAAGACCGTCGCCATTATCGGCTACGGAAGCCAGGGCCACGCCCACGCGCTGAACCTCCGCGATTCCGGCGTCAGCGTGGTGGCCTCCGACCTGCCCGGCAGCCCGAATTGGGAGAAGGCCACGGCCGCCGGCTTGAAGGTCCTGACCGCCGCCGAGGCCGCGAAAGCCGGCGACATGATCATGATCCTGGTGGCCGATCATCACCAGGCCGCGATGTACGCGAGCGCCATCGCGCCCAATCTGAAGGCCGGCAAGACGCTGATGTTCGCGCACGGCTTCAACATTCACTTCCGGCAGATCCTGCCGCCGGCCGAAGTGGACGTCTCGATGATCGCGCCCAAGGCGCCGGGCCACCGCGTCCGGGAGCTGTTCCTCGAAGGCGTGGGCGTGCCGGCGCTGGTGGCGGTCCACCAGGACGCCTCGGGCCACGCGCTCGTCAATGCGCTGGCCTACGCCCGCGCGCTGGGGTGCCTGAAGGCCGGCGTCATCGAGACCACCTTCAAGGAGGAGACCGAAAGCGACCTCTTCGGCGAGCAGGCCGTGCTGTGCGGCGGCGCGAGCGAGCTGATCCGCGCCGGTTTCGAGACCCTGGTGGAGGCGGGCTACGATCCCGAGATCGCCTACTTCGAGTGCCTGCACGAGCTGAAGCTGATCGTGGACCTGATCCAGGAAGGCGGGCTGGCCTACATGCGGTTCTCGGTTTCCGACACCGCCGAGTACGGCGACTACACGCGAGGCCGGCGCATCGTCAACCAGGCCACGCGCGATGAAATGAAGCGCATTCTGGCCGAGATCCAGAGCGGCGCCTTCGCCAAGGAATGGATCGACGAGAACAAGACGGGCCGCAAGAACTTTCTCCGTATGCGCGAGGAAGCGCGCCACCAGAAGGTGGAAGAAGTCGGCCGCGAGCTGCGCGCCATGATGCCGTGGCTGAGGAAGGCCAAGGAAGCCGGCGTACCGCAGGACGAGGAAGCCTCGTCCGCCCGCTCCGGCCAATAGTTAACGCGGCGGCGCAAGCCGCCACAACGGCGGCGGTTGCACGGGCAGCCGCCGCGCTGTCGACTCTCGACCACCGGCTGCACGGGATTGCAGCCGGCGGACCAGCGCCGATGGCTGGGTAACAGAGATGCCAATGAAAATAACCGTGCTCGACACCACGCTCCGCGACGGCACGCAAGGGGAAGCCGTATCCTTCACCGTCGATGACAAGCTCGCCATCGCACGTCTGCTCGACGAGCTGGGCATCGACTACATCGAGGGCGGCTGGCCGGGCTCGAATCCGCGCGACAAGGAGTTCTTCGCGCGGGCCGGCGAGCTGAAGCTCAAGCACGCGCGCCTGACCGCGTTCGGCTCCACGCGCTTCGCGAAGAACCGCGTGGACAGCGATCCGAACGTCCGGGCGCTGCTGGGGGCCGGCACGCCCACCATCACCATCTTCGGCAAGACCTGGGACCTGCACACCGCGCGCGCGCTCAAGATCACCGAAGAGGAGAACTTGAAGCTGATCTCCGAGACGGTGCGCTACCTGAAGGAGCACGGCAAGGAGGTGATCTTCGACGCCGAGCACTTCTTCGACGGCTACGCCGCCAATCCGGCCTTCGCGCTGCGGGCTTTGGAGGCCGCGCAAGCGGCCGGCGCCGACATCCTATGCCTATGCGATACCAACGGCGGCACCGTTACGAGCCGCCTCGCTGAGATTGTGGCCGAGGTGCGGAAGCGCTTCGACGGCGTGCTGGGCATCCACGCGCATAACGATTCCGACTGCGCCGTGGCCAACACCCTGGCGGCGGTGGAGCAGGGCGCGACGCACGTGCAAGGCTGCATGAACGGGTACGGGGAGCGCTGCGGCAACGCCAACCTGTGCTCGGTGATCGCGGGCCTGGAGCTGAAGCTGGGCCGTACGGTCATAGGCGCGGAGAAACTGGCGGGCCTCGGCGCGACGGCGGGCGTCGTCGCGGAGATGGCGAACCTGCCGCTGCGCAACGACCAGCCCTACGTGGGCCATAGCGCCTTCGCGCAC
>JBEKLW010000183.1:0-5785 GCA_050008815.1 Bryobacteraceae bacterium | reverse complement strand
GGTTGACGCCCTGATGATCGTCCAGAAAGGGCTGCTGCAGCCCGGACAAATGCGCGGCGCCTGGGCGGGCGAGATCGGCCAGACCCAGTTCATGCCGTCGGCGTATCTCAAATACGCCGTGAACGTCGAGGGCGGCGGCGGCGCCAACCTGATGACCCCCGCGGACGCGTTGGCCTCGACCGCAAATTTCCTCCGCGGCCACGGCTGGCAGCCGGGCGCGGGCTGGGACGAAGGCCAGCCGAACTTCCCAGCCCTGCTCGAATGGAACTCGGCCCCGGTCTACGCCAAGACGATCGCATTGCTCGCCGACAAACTGGCGCAGCCCTAAGCAGACTCCCTCAGCTTGACCAACGAATCGCAGGTGTGATTCGATCTTCGCGCTGATTCGCGGAGGCGGGGCGTGGCGGGCAAATCTCGGGTGACGGCGGGTGACCAACAGCGCAACGCACTGCTGACGTTAGCCCATTCACGCGACCGGGGCGAGGCTGATCGGGCGCGGGCGATATTGCTGACGTTGTCGGGATGGACCAGCCCGCGCATTGCGGAAGCCTTCAGCGTGCGCGAAGACACGGTGCGTCTTTGGCGCAGCGAGTTCGCGCGCGGCGGTGTCGAGGCGTTGAAGGCGACCGTGGCGCCCGGCCCGCCACCGGTAAAGACCGAAGCCGCGCTGCGTGTCGTCGCGCCTCTGCTCGAAGCTCCCGTCGCCGACCGGCCCAACTGGACGATCCCGCGCCTCATGGCCGAGATCGAGGCGCGCGAGGGCGTCAAGATCGGCAAGTCGCAGTTGTCCAAGGCGTTGCGAAAAAAAACTTCCGTTGGCGTCGCCCCCGGCACACGCTGAAAGGCCGCCAGATTGCCGCCGAGATCGAACGCGTGGGACTGCGCCTTCAACTGCGCAAGGCTCAGGCCGAAGCCGGCGACATCATCCTCCTCTACGGCGACGAGAGCGAGGCCCTGACGCACCCTTATCTGGCGCGGGCGTGGGCCTTGCGCGGTGCGGACCTGCGGGTGCCGGCGCCGGGTCAGGCCAAGAAAGTGGCGATAATCGGCTCACTCGATCATGTCACGCGCCAGTTGATTGTGCATACGAGCCAGACCAAGCGCAGCCGCGACTTCATCGCTCACCTCGAGCAACTCGACCATCTGTTCGGTCCTCAACCAGGACGGGCAATAAAACCGGTCGTACTGGTCGAGGACAACGGGCCGATCCATGTCAGCAAGCTCACTCTTAAAGCCATCGAGGCGCGCAAACACTGGCTCACCGTCGAGTGGCTGCCAAAATACGCACCCGAACTCAACGACATCGAGGTTGTCTGGCACGATCTCAAAGCACGCCATCTGGCCCATCAGACCTTCGCTGATGCCGACGCCCTCGACCGCGCAATCCACGCAGCCGTGGCTGCCCTGAACCGGGAGCGAACTGTCAATCCGTTGGTCATTCAAAGAATCTCTGCTTAGGGGTGTTCGCGCTCGCGCTGGTGTCGCTGTTCGGCGCCGACGCGCTCGGCTGGGTCGCGACCACCTCGGTCTGGACCGATCCCACAGTCGCGCTGACGACGGCGTCGAAAGCCTATGCCGGTCTCGGCGGCCTCGGTGCGCTCGTTCTCACCTATGTTGCGCTCACCGCCGCTCTGTCCGCCGCGGCTTATGCCCTCGGGGACGACGTGAGGAAGTTTGCGATCCGGTTCACGGTCGCCTTTGCGATTGCCTATGGCGCATGGTTTCTCGGCTCGTGGGCGTATCTCGCCGCCGTCACCCCGGCCGATCAGGCGAAGTTCGGCGTCTCGTGGTCGCTCAAACTGACCAACGAGGGCGGCTACATCGTCGCTCTGATCGCCGTCATCCGGCGTGGTCGGGCGGCGCCCCGTACACGGCGAATATTCTCATCCGTTCGGGCAAGGTTGCCCGCATCTCCGCCCGGGCGCTTCGGTACGCGGGCGTGATCATCGAATGTGCCGGCAGGGTCGTCGCACCGGGGTTCATCGACGCGCATTCCCACCTGGACTGGCACATCCCCCTCAAGGGCCACGATGAGCTGAAGTATCCCTTTCTCGCGCAGGGGATCACGACCGTCGTCGCGGGCAACTGCGGCCTTTCAGCGGCGGGATTCCGCGAAGGAAGCGCCTGGAAGGAGCGGGTCTCTGCGATGCTCGCCGTAGGGCCGCCCGCGGCGCAGAATCTGGCGGCAAGGCGGAATCCTCAAGCGGCGCAGAATCCGCCTCTGGCGATGCAGTGGGACACGGTGGCCGAGTATCTCGCCCGGCTGGAATCCTCCGGCACGAGTCACAACATCGCCCTGCTCGTCGGCCACGGCTCCACGCGCGCTTCTATCCGGGGCAATGACGCATCACCCCTGCACCCTTACGAGACCATGGAGCTGCTGTGGCTCCTGGAACACGCGATGGACCAGGGTGCGCGCGGGGTCTCCCTGGGCCTGCAGTACGAACCCGGCGCCTTCGCGCGGCCGGACGAGCTGCGCGAGGTTGCGCGGCTCGTGAAGAAAAAGGGCAGGATCCTCGCCGTGCACCCCCGGGCGTTCGTGCCAGTCCGGCGCGGGCAGTCCCTGCAGGCGCTCACGGAGGTGATCGATATCGCCCGCGCAACGGGTGTGCGGCTTCAGGTCTCGCACCTCTTCTTCGCCGGGCCCCAGGCCTGGCGCACTGCGGAGGCGGGGATTGCGGCCATCGACGCTGCCCTGAAGGAAGGTCTCGATATCGGGTTCGACGTGACCCCCTACCATTGCGGCGCGTCGGTGATCGGGGTCGTCCTGCCCTCCTGGTTCCTCGCCCGCGGTTCCGCGGGCTTCGGGGAGGCCTCGTCGCTGCGCCGGCTGAAACGCGAACTCCGCGTCGCCGAACGGCAGATCGGTTTCGGCCCGGCGAATATCCAGGTCACGAACACGCTCGACCCGGAGCTCGCCGAGCACAACGGGCGATTCTTACACGACGTCGCACGGATGCGCAGGATGGGGCCCATCGATGCCCTCATCGACCTTTCGCGCCGCAGCGGCGGCCATGCGAAGGTGCTGCTCCACCACGACAGCACCGACAGGATCGTGGAGGCCCTCATGCGGCATCCCGCCGCCCTCTTCATGACCGATGCGTGGGTCGAGCATTCCGGCGTGCAGAACCCGGCGGCGTACGGCGCGTTCCCGCGGCTGCTCCAGCTCGCGCGGGATCGGCGGCTGCTTCCCCTCGAGGAAGCGGTGCGGAAGATGACGAGCGCCGCCGCGGAGCGCTTCGGGCTCTCCGGCCGCGGACGGCTGGCCGAGGGCCTGCCTGCAGACATCACCGTCTTTGACTGGGACAATATCCGGGACAACACGACGCCCACGGATACCAGCGCCGCACCGCAGGGCGTCGAGTACGTATTCGTCAACGGGAAGAAGATCATCGGTTCGGCGAAAAAGGAGCACCCTCTGAACGCGGGGGTTCCCCTCCGATAGTCGGGCCCGCCGGGCCCATAGGCGGCATTCCTCAGCGAAAGACGGGCCTCGCCGCTGCGAGCGCCTCAGCGCATCGAGTGCGCCAACGCCTCCTCCCACTTGCCGTATGCCTGGGTGTACGCCGCGAGCTTCGAACGGTCGGGTTCCACCGACTGCACCGGCTTCAGCGCGCTGAACGATTCCCTGGCGGTTCGGTACAACCCCGCTCCGACGCCGGCGCCCCGCGCGGCTCCCTGCGCGCCGTTGGTATCGTAGAGCTCGACGCGCGCTCCGGTCACGGTGGCAAAGGCCTCGCGGAAGAGCGGGCTGAGGAACATGTTCGCGTGCCCCGCCCGGATCGTGCGGGTATCCTGACCCATCCCCTTCATGATCCGGAGCCCGTAGCTCAGTGCGAACACGATCCCTTCCTGCCCGGCACGCAGAAGGTGAGGGATCCCGTGGCGGTTGAAGTCGAGTTCCAGGATGGAGGCGCCGGGGTTTCTGTTTTCCAGCGTCCGTTCGGCGCCGTTTCCGTAGGGCAGGACGACAAGCCCGTCGGAGCCCACCGGCGCCTGCGCGGCGACCCGGTTCAGCTCGTCGTACGGCACGGCGCCCGAGTCCCCGACGAGAAGCCGGCGGAGCCAGCTGTACAGGATGCCGGTTCCGTTCACGCACATCAGCACGCCGTAGCGCGGGCTGTTCGCCGCGTGGTTCACGTGGACGAACGGGTTCACGCGTGAGGCAGGGTCGAAACGCGGCGAATCGATGATGCCGTACACCACTCCCGATGTCCCCGCGGTTGCGGCAGCCTCACCGGGGTCCAGAACGCCCAGGGAGAAGGCGTTGTTCGGCTGATCGCCGGCCCGGTAGCAGACCGGCGTACCCTTCTTCACACCGAGCGCAGCCGCGGCTTCCGCCGTCACTCCGCCCTGCGCCGAGAAGGAGGGCAGCGCGGCCGCGACCAGCCCGTGCGGGATCCCGTACCAGTCCAGCACTATGTCCGCCCGCCCACCCGCCTTGAAGTCCCAGAGTATCCCCTCGGAAAGGCCCGACTGGGTCGTAGAGCGCTCTCCGGTCATCCTGAAGGCGACCCAGTCGCCCGGCAGCATCATCACCGCGGCTCGTGAGAAGACCTCCGGCTCGTTCTCCTTCACCCATGCGAGCTTCGACGCGGTGAAATTGCCCGGCGAGTTCAGCAACCGGTCCAGGCAGAGCTGTTCGCCGATCCCGTGAAAGGCCTTCTCCCCGATGTCCACGGCCCTGCTGTCGCACCAGATGATGCTGGGCCGCAGGACTTTTCCCGCCTTGTCCAGGAGCACCAGCCCATGCATCTGGTAGGCGATCCCGATCGCCTTCACCGAGTCGAAGGCCGTGCCCGTCGCCGCCTTCAGCTCGGCGGCCGCGGCAGCCACGTTTTCCCACCAGACCGCAGGATCCTGTTCGGCCCAGCCGGGCCGGGGGGCCGCGATGGCGAGCTCGGTCTTCGGGCTGGTGGCCTCGCCGGCCGCGAGGCCGGTGGCGCACTCGATCAGCGCAGCCTTGATCGAGGAGCTTCCCACATCGAAACCGAGAAGATAGCCGTCTGACGCCATCGCCGCCCCTCCAGTGTATGAGCTCAATCATGACGTTTATACCCGACCAGGTGAAAGTGGGGAAGCAGAGACCCCCTCGGCCAGGCGCGATCCGGCCCTACCGCCGGAGTTTCCTTGACCCCTTCCGGGCTGCGGCATATCCTGCCTGCTCAGGAGGCGCACATGGAGCCGGATACGACAAACGAGTTCAAGGTCAGGGGCGAAGAGCTGCTGCGCAAGGTGAAGGAGATCGTCCACGAGGGAAACGTGCGGCGGATCATAATCAAGGACGAGAAGGGGGAGACCTACCTGGAGATTCCCCTCACTCTCGGCGTTGTGGGCGCCCTCTTCCTTCCCGTCCTCGCGGCACTGGGCGCCATGGCGGCGCTCGCTTCCAATTTCACGCTCCAGGTCGTCCGCCGGGATGATGAGGAGCCGAAGGATCCTGCCCGGGGGAGCGGCACGTAGGCGGCTATCTGCGGGGCGGCGCTCCCATGATCCTCGCGGGGAGGGAGAAGAGGGCGCGGATGAGGCCGAAGACCCCTTCCATGGTGATGCCCAAAATCCGGAAGGGCAGCAGGATGAGCCACGCAATCGGGTACAGCACGAGTACGACGAGGGCCAGGGGCCCGCAGATCACCAGGAGCACAATCCAGAGCAGGATTTTCATGCGGTGCGGTGTATTCGGCGCCGGAACGGGGTGTCAACCGCACGGGCTGTCGAGGCGAGGCTGTCAACCGCGACGGTGAAAATGTAACTTCACGTCATCGCCCGATGGCGGCCCCCGCCG
>JBEKLW010000182.1:0-5785 GCA_050008815.1 Bryobacteraceae bacterium | reverse complement strand
GAGCGCCAGGCGCCGGCGGCGCGGCGGGCGCGGCGTTCTGACCGGCAGGCGCGGCCGCGGCCGGCGTCGAACCACGCGCGGCCGCCTCGTCCGGGTTGAGGTTGAAATCCGGCGGCTTCGATCCGGGCGCGCCCTCGCCGAACTTGTGCCCCTGCACCTGCCCGAGCCTCTGGTAGCGCGCCCGAAGCCGGTCGGCTTCCGTCGCCAGCACGCCCTCACCCGGCCCGGGCGGCGGGGCGGCGGCCTCCGCGGGCGGCGGCTGCAAGCGCACCGCGGTGTTGGCCAGCGGCTGATCGGGGATCGGCTGATGCGCGCCCTCGAGCACCACCAGCACCTCTTCCAGGCCGCCTTGCAGACCACTCGGAACCAGAAAGACCTGCTTGCCCGGATTGCCGGGCCGCACGACGGCAACCGACCCGACCGGCAGCCCCTTGGGGAACACGCCGTCGTCGCCGGAGGTGTAGAACCACTCGCCCGGGTCGACCTGCTCCTCGTTCTGGACGTAATCCACCATGCACTTGCTCTGGCCGAGGCCCCGAACCGTGCCGCGCACGCGGTGTTTCTGCGAGATCACGCCCGCGGCGAAGGTCGGGTCATCGATCAGCAGCACCTGCGAGGCGGTGGGATACGCGGCGATCACCTTGCCCACGATGCCGTCGGGCGTAATCACCGCCATCCCGCGCATGACGCCGCCGTGCGAGCCGCGGTCGATGAACACCACGCGCGAGTTGGCGCCGGCGCCCGTGCCGATGACGCGCGCCAGCGCCGTTTGCGACGGGCTGCGCGCCTGGTAGGCCGCCAGGGCCTGGACGCGGTTGGCGCTCTGAAGCTCCGACTGCAAGTACTGGTTCGAAAGCTTGAGTTTGCCGGTTTCCGCCCGCAGGCGCTTGTTCTCGTCCGCGACGCCGCGCAGCCAGATGTACTTGCCGACCCAGCCCGTGGTGGTGCTGCGCACGCTTTCGATGACCTTCGCCACGGGCGTCACCGCCGTGACCGCCCAGACGCGGATCAGACGCACGTCCTGGCCGCTCCGCACCTGGTAGCCCAGCAGAACCAGTTGCGCCAAGATCACCAGCAGCAGCACGGTGACGTTGCGATACCGGCTCAGCAACTCCATATGCTGACAGGGTACACCCGCCCAGCCCGGATTTCTCCTAGCCCGATCTTCTCACGCGCCTTCGGCTGCGGCTTGCGGGAGGCCGGCATCTTCTGCGTTGCGCTCGGGGTGAGTCCTCAACGTACTGTTCAAGTACGCCTGCGGGCTCACCCCGTCGCGCGCCTTGAATCTACCGGCCTCGCGCGGCGCCTCGCTTCGAACGGTGTGAGAAGATCGGGCTGGCGGGTCATTTTGAAGAGCCTCAGCCGTTTCCCAGAACGCGACTTGGGGACCACGCCGCAGCGGCTCGGTTCGGTCGCGGGCAACACCCGGATGGGCCGTCAACCGCTCATGATCGGCCGCAATGGCCAGAAGCCACATCTACGTATCGACGACGATACGGCCAGGTGGGGCGACTTCCTATTCTGAAAGCTGGACGTGGAGGAGTGTTGTAGGAAACGGACGGCACAATCTCGCTGCATTCGGCTCAACCTGACGCCTGTCGCGCAGCGACCCCGCCAACCAGTCCTCGTCAGGGCGCACGATAGATCTCGTGCCATCCACCCGTCGGGATCGCCACACCCACGACCGTTCCAATGATCGCCCCCAGCGGAGTAATAAAGGCTTTACCGAAGTTGCGGAACCAAGTATCTCGGGCACTGTGATCGGCAGCCGCGCCAATGGCCAGGCCGCCGCCAGTGCCGATCAACAACCCGATCAGCGTATTTCGGCCGCGGCGCCCCTTGCGCTTCAACTGGACCCTTTTGATTTCCGCGCGCGACAGCGTCTCCTGGCTTGTCGCCGCATTGATTGCGAGCGAATCGGACGTCACCCTTTGCAGGTGCCCGCGGAGTGTCCTCCCGCCGGACAGAACGACACGGATCTCCGTTCCGGGTACGAGTTGGCTGAGGTTGGCCCAACTTTCGCTGGACGCCTGCTGTTGGGCTGGGGCGTTCCCGGCGAGCGCCGCGAACAACAACCCTACAATGCTGAACTCCATCATTGGCTTGGTCATCTGATTCGAACCCTTACGCCTGAATTTCGAGGGTTCGGTCGCCAATCATACCACTGGGTGATGGGAAAATCGCCCCGCTCGGCGCGTGGACAACTGCGATGTGGGAAGTTCTTGGGGTCCGACCGGCGGCAACCTAGCGAGTTACGCCCTTTCCGTAAGAGTGCTGCGCCGCCGGTTCTGGGCGCATCGTCGGCCACCCGGAAGTTGGCCCCAAACGGCGATCTCGGAAGGGACGGCTCGTTTGCGCAGCCTCACGTTCACCCACTACCGGATTTCTGGTTGGGTGCATGGCCCCGCTCTCCTTATTTCGCGGTTGACGCAGGGACCGTTACTCGACGAGCGGTGTTCGTATTCCCTTAAACAGAAGCCAGAAACTCGTTACGATTTCGAAGATAGCCATAGGCGCATCGAGCGAGTACAGGTTAACTGTCTTGCCGAAGCTGGGGAAAATGATGAAAGCGAAAGCAGACGTTGCGCACCATACAGACGAGATCACACCCCAGGCAGCCAATCCTCTAGGGATATAGTTCGACCTAAACCACAAGTAGCTGCAAACTGTGGATGCCAATCCATAGAACGGCAAGCCAACATAATACGCGTTGAAATTCGCGCCGAGGTATAACCTCGCCAAGGCCTGCAATCGATCTGCTTCAAATGCTCGCAAGTAATCAGCGCCACTCAGGAGCCCCAGAACGGCAAGAAGATTGAGCGCAATAACAACCCACATCAAGGCATATACCAGCCTGAAGAATGCCGCAAGCAATGCCAGGCCCCGATTTACAGGCTTGAGAATCACGTAAAGCGCTGTGAGTAGTACTACAACGGCGGCGCCGTAAATCACAGCGCAGGCGATGACGATACGAAGTAGTCGTTCGTGCGCCACGATATTCCGAGCGGTTTCCGCAGCATTGCCCGCGACAACGAGGTGGGCAAAGATACCATATTGAGCAAAGGCCACGGTCGCCATCGCGAAGAGGGAAGTAAATCCCGCGACTCTTGCAGCTTTGCGTTGTGCCGGCTCTATCGTGCGGCGTGTCATTTCCGGCCTGTCCAACCGGTTGGTCGATGGAGTTGTGCTCATACCATTTTACCTCCCTAGTGAGCGATTGGATCAGCGTGCATGGCCTTCCTGAGCGACTTTGCCGATCGCGCCGGGATAGACCGGCATTGCTTCGGGCGCTGTCGTCGACATGGCTTCATTGTTCCTTGGTCTCGCTGGTGGCTGGGCCGAAGCCGCAACGTCCGCGCCAGCTTTGCCGGAATCGTTCCCGCTCCTCAGGAGTCATGTGCTCCCAGCGCTCGGTCATGCGACGGCGATAGTCGGAGCGACCGGAACCGTGAAATCCAAATCCGCCGAAGAGGATCCGGCAGAGCGCCAGAATTCCAAGGGCTTGCCAGAAGGTAATCTGGCGCCAGCCGAAGATCTGCGGCAGCAGCCAATTCCACAGTTGCAACACTACTTCGCCGCCGATGACGATAAATAGCAGCATCCCCAGAATCGCCAGCGGAGCGATGAGAATCAATCTCTTCAATCTCGGTCTCATGTTCAGTCCTTCATCCTTTCGTGAATTCGTCGTAGATGCTTTGCAATCGCTCGCGCAGATGCAGCACCGCGTAGCGTTTGCGCGAGAGCAGCGTATTCACGCTCACGCCGGTCTCGGCGGCCATTTCCTTGAAGCTGCGCCCTTCCAACTCGTGCGCAACAAACACCTCGCGCTGCTCCTCAGGCAACTCGTCGACTGCCAACTCGAGTTCATCGAGAAGCACGTTGCGGCCGTAAAGCGCCTCCGGTCCGGCATCGGGCGAAGGCAGCAGGTCTTCCAACCGCAGCAGTTCGTCGTCCTCGTCCGCGACGGCGGTATCGCTGAAGCTCTCCGGCTTCTTCTTGCGGAAGAGATCGGTGATGCGATTGCGCGCCACGCGAAACAGCCAGCCGGTGACGTGCTCGATCGGCATCAGCAGGCGGTTCGCTTCCACCAGCTCGTAGAAGACTTCCTGCAGAATGTCCTCGGCGTCGCGCGGGTCGGGCACGCGCCGGTGAATGAAGTTGCGCAGCCGGGACTGCTCCCGCTTGATCACTTCGGAGATCCGCTGGTCCTGTTCGAGTGCCATCGGCTCCAAGTTCGCCGCGTCCTTCACCTACGGTTGTAGACGAATGAGGGGGTACGGATATTGTAGGTCGCTAGCCCGATCTTCTCACAGCGTTCGAAGCGAGGCGCCGCGCGAGGCCGGCAGATTCAAGGCGCGCCGGCGGAGCGCCGGTTTGGCGACCGAGCGGGCGCGGCCTACTCGAGCGAGATCTTGCGCAGCAGCCTGAAATCGGTGAGCATCTTGCCCGTGCCGAGCACGACGCTCGCCAGCGGGTCGTCGGCGATCGAAACCGGCAGGCCCGTCTCTTCCCGGATCCGCCGGTCGAGATTCTTCAGCAGGGCGCCGCCGCCGGTGAGCACGATGCCGCGGTCGCTGATGTCGGCGCTTAGCTCGGGCGGGGTGCGCTCCAGCGCCACGCGGATGGCGTTCATGATCGTGGCGACGCACTCCGAAAGCGCTTCGCGGATCTCGCTGTCGTCGATGGTGATGGTCTTGGGCACGCCCTCGATGAGGTTGCGCCCCTTGATTTCCATGGTCAGCGGCCGGTCCAGCGGGTAGGCCGAGCCGATCTGGATCTTGACCTGCTCGGCGCTGCGCTCGCCGATCAGCAGGTTGTACTTGCGCTTGAGGTACTGCGCGATCGCCTCGTCCATCTCGTTGCCCGCCACGCGGACGGAGCGCGAGTAGACGATGCCGGACAACGAGATCACGGCCACGTCGGTGGTGCCGCCGCCGATATCCACAATCATGTTGCCGCAGGGCTCGGTGATCGGCAGGCCCGCGCCGATGGCGGCCACCATGGCCTGCTCCACCAGGTGCACCTCGCTGGCCTTGGCGCGGTAGGCGGAGTCCACCACGGCGCGCTTCTCCACCTGGGTGATTTCGCAGGGAACGCCGATGACGATGCGCGGATGCACCAGCATCTTCCGCCCGTGCGCCTTATGAATGAAGTAGTTCAGCATGCGCTCGGTGATCTTGAAATCGGCGATCACGCCGTCTTTCATCGGCCGGATGGCCACGATGTGGCCGGGAGTGCGCCCCAGCATCTCCTTGGCCTCTTTCCCGACGGCCTCCACCTCCCCGGTGGTCTTGTTCATGGCGACGATGGAGGGCTCGTTCACCACGATCCCTTTCCCCTTGGCATAAACCAGGGTGTTCGCGGTCCCCAGGTCAATGGCCAGGTCCGAGGAGAACAGGCTAAATAGGGAACGCAGGTTCATGGTTGACGTCTCGACACGCCTTCCGCGCGGCGGGAACCGCTCCCGGCCCGCCGTTCCAGAAAACAGTGGCCTCCCAAAGGTTTACGAACGAAAAGGGATGCGCCCGATCCCTTCCGAGGGTAGCATAGGGGGGTCGCGCCAGCCAACCGAAAACAGCTTCCCGGGCGGGCTGAGCGGCGTCAGGACGCCGGTAATCCGTCCGTAAGCCAGCACGGTCTCCACGTTGTGGCGCGAACTTCAGTTTGCAGCGTCGGCTTCAGCCGACGCACGGTACAACGCTCCCCGAGCAGGTCCCCGCACCAGCCCGGATGTTTCACCAGCAATCTGCTGCGGCGCGCGATAGCAACCCGTGGCACGGGTGGG
>JBEKLW010000181.1:0-5797 GCA_050008815.1 Bryobacteraceae bacterium | reverse complement strand
GCACGATCCGGTCTAAACGGTGGTTTGGCGGTTTTGTCGCAGAAAAACCCGCACAGGCGCAACCTAACCGGATTGAGCTACGGCGAAAGGTGATAAGATGCTCCAGTGGAGGTCGATAGTGAAAACTCTCCTTCTCTCCCTCGTTCTAGCATCGAGTCTGTCCGCGCAGGCCGTGAAGCTCACGCCTGATGAGTTCGTGGTAAAACCGGGCGTGGCACGCTACTGGAAGTTTAGCGTATCAGGAAGCACCGGAAGAGTGGCGGGGTCGTTCAGGGCATCGGGCGGTTCCCGCAATGACATCAGAGTTCTCATCACCGATAGCGATGAGTGCGAGAACTACCTCAATGGAAATCAGGCGAACGTGTTCTACGACAGCGGCGCGAAGACCGTCGGCAGGATCGACGTCAGGCTGAATCAGGGAGGGTACTGCATCATCTTCGACAATCGGAACTCTGTCGTATCCAGTAAGGAAGTCGCAACCCAGATCTACCTGGAGAACGAATAGAACAGCGCCACGGTTCGGTTCGTCGCGCTATAATAGTGGTGCCATGCTCATGAGATACGATGACCGCTTTGGTGGCGATGTTGAACCCGGCGATCTGATGATCCGCCCGAAACATTCAGGTATCGACTTCCACTATGGGACAGCCGTCAGTAGCAACTTGGTAGCGCACAAAACCCCGGAACTGGGAAAACATCTTGGAACGCGGGTCGAGTTTTGCGCGGGCTTGCCATGCTGGAGCGAACGGTACCCGCGAACGGCGTACCAAAAAGCAGAAGTGGTACGGGTCGCGGTCTCAGACCTGGGAAGTCCTTGGTTCCCGCTTCACGCTAACTGCGAACATGATGCGACTCGCGCGCAATTCGGCATCGCATACAGTCCTACGGTGAATAGGATCGTAGGATGGGGCCTTGTCGCGCTGGTGGTTGGGATTGCGATCGCTATCGCGAATAGAAACAATTAGAAATTCATCCAAGGCACCTCGACCCGCTTCCTGGCCCCGTCGGCTAGTGATGCCCGTTCAACCCTGCGCAAACCGCCCCGCCCGCCGTGATACCTGAGGATGGGTCTCGGTTTCATTAGGCGGACTTCACCGCGTCGGCAAGTTGTTTCATCTTCCACAGGAACAGGGCGACGGGGTTCCTCACACCGTCGCGGGTGCTCTGCTTCCACGCCTCGAAGGTCGCCTGCCAGCCGGTGCGTGTGGGAGGAAGGCAATGAGTCTGGTGAGCCAGGCGGGACTCGAACCCGCGACCCTCTGCTTAAAAGGCAGATGCTCTACCTCCTGAGCTACTGGCCCGCTGGTGGCGTGAGCATCCACCACCATAACATACGCTGCCGGCGCCCCAACGCCGCCGCGTGCTGCTCGGTCAACGACATCCGCCTTCTGGCCGAGCCGCGACCGTGAGGGAGCGGAGCTCTTCGCTTCGAGACGCGCAAACCCCCCCGCTTGCTGACGCGCGCGGCTCAGTTGCGGGATGCATCCTCGCGCCACATCCGCGCTGATTGCGGCGGGCGTGCCAGAATGGACTCCATGCCAGAGAGCATCGTTCTCATCGCCAGCGGCGATCTGCGCCTCTCGGCCAACCGCGTCTGCTGGCCCGCGCAGCAGAAGATGGAGGAGGCCGTGATGGCCGCCATCCGGCGCGAGGGCCGCGAGATCGTGCGCGGCCACCAGGCCGACCCGGCCAAGGGCCACGGCTTCATCGACAGTCAGAAGCGCGGCTTGGAGGTGTTCCGGCAGATCCCGCCCACGGCGCCGCTCATCGTTGCCGAAGCGGTCTGGCAGTACAGTTACCACGTTCTCCCGGGCCTGCTCACGCACAAAGGGCCCATCCTCACCGTGGCCAACTGGAGTGGCGAGTGGCCGGGACTGGTGGGCATGCTGAACCTCAATGCCTGCCTCACCAAGGCCGGCGTGAAGTACAGCACCCTGTGGAGCGAGGACTTCACCGACGACTTCTTCTTGAGCGGCCTGCGCCGGTGGCTAGGCGGCGAGCAGGTGGTTCACGACACCAGCCAAGTGCGCAGCCTCAAGGAGTTGAAGCTCCCCGCGCGCGCCAGCCGGGTCGGCGCGGGCATTGCCAGGCGGCTCAAGACCGGCAAAGCCATCATGGGCATCTTCGACGAGGGCTGCATGGGAATGTACAACGCCATCATCCCCGACGAGCTGCTCTTCAAGGTCGGCGTGTTCAAGGAGCGCCTCAGCCAGTCCGCGCTGTGGGCGGCCATGCAGCGCGTCTCCGACGAGGAGGCGCTGCAGGTTCGCGCCTGGCTCGACGCCAAGGGCATGCGGTTCCTCACTGGCCCCAACCCCGAGACCGACCTTACCGACGGCCAGATCCTCTGGCAGTGCAAGATGTACATCGCCGCCCTGCGCATCGCCGATGAGTTCGGCTGCGACACCATCGGCATTCAGTACCAGCAGGGTTTGAAGGACCTCGCGCCGGCCTCCGACCTGGTAGAGGGCTTGCTGAACAACGTGGACCGGCCGCCGGTCAAGGACCCGCAGACCGGCCGGGTGCTCTACGATGGCCAGGCGTTGCCGCACTTCAACGAGGTGGACGAGTGCGCCGGCCTGGACGCGCTGGTGACCAACCGCATCTGGCGCAAGCTCGGCTTCGAACCCGAAACCACGCTTCACGACGTGCGCTACGGCGAGACCTACCGCTCCAACGGAAGCGAGGAATTCGTCTGGGTCCTCGAGATCTCGGGGGCCGTGCCGCCCAACCATTTGATTGGCGGGTACGCGGGCACCGTCAGCGAGCGCCAGCCGCCGATGTACTTCCCGCTCGGCGGCGGCACCGTGAAAGGCGTCTCCAA
This sequence comes from Bryobacteraceae bacterium, assembly GCA_050008815.1. Classification (GTDB taxonomy): domain Bacteria; phylum Acidobacteriota; class Terriglobia; order Bryobacterales; family Bryobacteraceae; genus JBEKLJ01. The sequence continues at coordinate 2,973 of JBEKLW010000181.1, read as the reverse complement.
GCCCGGCGAGATCGTCTGGAGCCGCATCTTTGTGGACCACGGCAAGCTCAAGGCCGATCTGGGCCGCGCCAAGGTGATCGAGCTGCCGCCAGAAGAGACCGAGCGGCGTTGGCAGAGCACCACGCCGCAGTGGCCCGTCATGCATGCGGTCACCTACGGCATCACGCGCGACCAGTTCATGGCGCGGCACAAGTCCAACCACATTCAGGTGGCTTACGGCCCGGATGCCGCCGGCGCCAATCTCGCGCTGGCCGCCAAGGCCGCCGCCTTCAAGGCGCTGGGCATGGAGGTGAGCATCTGCGGCACGGACAACGGTCTGTAGGTTCCGGCTGGTGGCTGTGGTAGCTGCTAGCTGGCAGCTGGTAGCTCGTAGCTGGCGTCTGGTAGCTGGAAGCTGGTAGCTGGTAGCTCGTGGCAGGGCGGTCCAGGCGATCGGTGACCCGAGCGCGCACCGCACGGCACTCTTCTGGATCGACTCGCCACAAGCCCCTTGCTATACTTCCCCTTTCAAGGAGACCCATTCGAGTGCGCGTCGGCATGATTGGCACGGGTGCAATCTCGCACAAGCACGCCCAGGCCTACAAGAACATTGGATACGAGCTCACCGTCACGACCAACCGCAATCCCGAGACCGGCCGTCGCTTCGCCGACACTTGCGGCTGTGAGTTCGTCGCCAGCTACGAGGACGTGTGCCGGCATCCGCGGGTCGATTTTGTGGACGTTTGCACGCTTCCGGATTTCCGTTTGGAGCCGCTCAGGATCTGCGCGCAAACCAGGAAGCACATCCAGGTGCAGAAGCCGATGGCCACGAACCTTGCTACCGCACGCGAGATGATCGAGACGGCGCGCCAGGCCGGCATCGTCCTCGGCGTGGTGAGCCAGCACCGGTTCGACGAGTCGTCACGCTTCCTCCGCCAGGCGCTGGCCGCGGGCCGCCTCGGCAAGATCCTCGAAGCCGATGCGTACGTGAAGTGGTATCGCTCGGCCGAATACTTCGCGCGGCCGATCAAGGGTAGCTGGCTCACCGAAGGCGGCGGCGCGCTGATGAGCCAGGCCATTCATCAGGTCGACCTGCTGCGCTGGCTCATCGGCCCGGTCCAGGAGCTGTTCGCCTACTGGCAGCTCGGCGCGCTGCACCGGATCGAATCCGAGGACGCAGTTTGCGCCATTCTGAGGTACTCCGGCGGCGCCACCGGCGTCCTCCAGGCCTCCACCGCCTTCTGGCCCGGCTATGCCGAGCGCATCGAGATCCACGGCGCCAAGGGCACGGCCGTCGTCTCCGGCGACAGGCTCATAACCTGGGATGTGAAGGACGACCAAGGCGAGTCGGCGCCCATCGCCCGGGAGACCGCCTCGGGCGCCTCCGACCCGATGGCGATTCGGCTCGAACCCTTCGAGCGTCAGTTCCTCGACTTCGGCGAAGCGATCCGTACCGGGCGCCAGCCGCTGGTCTCCGGCGAGGACGGTTACAACGCGCTCGAGATCGTCCTCGCGGTTTACCGCTCCTGCCGTGAAGGGCGGAAGATCGCCCTTACCCGGGAGTCCGAATGAACTGGTTCAGCTTGCGAGTTCCGGCATCGAGCGCCAACCTGGGCCCCGGCTTTGACGCCCTGGGCCTGGCGCTGGGCATCTACCTCGACTGCCGCTTCCGCGCCAGCGAGCGCCTGGAGATCCGCGCTTCGGGCCGCGATGCCGCGGCCATCCCCACCGACGATTCGAACCTGATCTGGCGCACTGCGCAGACGGTGGCGGCGGACGTTGACGAGACCATGCCGCCCATCGAACTCGAGATCCGCAACGATATCCCCCTCGGCAAGGGACTCGGCTCGAGCGCCGCCGCCCTCACCGCCGGTGTCGTCATCGCCGACCAGATCCTCGGACTAGGCTGGAAGCCGCTGCGTGTACTGGACGAAGCCGCGCGAATCGAAGGCCACCCCGACAATGTCGCCGCCTGCGTGCTGGGCTCGATCGTCGCCGCCGCCATCGATTCCGGCGGAGCCGTGCGGGCTGTGCGCCTGGACCTGCCCGAGCGCTTCGCCGTCGCCGTGGTGGTGCCGGATTTCGAGCTGCCCACGGTGACGGCTCGCGCCGTGCTGCCGGACTCCTGCTCGCGCGCCGACGCCATCTTCAACATACAGCGCGCCGCGCTGCTCATTGCCGCGCTCGCCACCGGCTCGACCGGCGCTTTCCCGGCGGCCCTGGACGACCGCTTGCACCAGAGCTACCGCGCGCCGCTTGTGCCCGGCCTCGAGGAGATCCTCAGGCTCCGCGCGCCGGGCCTGCTGGGCTGCGTGCTCAGCGGCGCGGGCCCTTCCATCCTGGTGTTCTATGAGCGCGGCTACGAACAGGTCTGCGATCTGGTGCGCCAGGTCTTCGCCCTGCACGGCCGCGCGGCGGAAGTGCTCTGGACCGAAATCGCCCCCCGCGGCTACGAATTGAGCGGCGAGGCGTAGCATCGCGCCGTGGGGCGGGCGGCTACGCCCGCGCGGGACGGCCACGTCCCGCTAAACCAGGCCGACCTGGCGGTCGGCCGCGGAGCTGGCGCTCCGCCCCGCAGAGTGCCGCGGTCCCACAGAGTGCCGCGGTCCCACAGAGTGCCGCGGTAGGGCGGGCGAGTACGCGCGCGCTGGAGCAGCACTACAACCTGCGCCCGCCGAGGCGGCAGCGCACGCGCCGCGTTGGCATCTCCCGGCGCATCAGGATTGCTAACTAAACGGTATTGGGGCCAGGCCTATGGCGCCGCGGCGGCCTTGACGTGGCAGCGGTTGCAGTTGCCCTTGGTCTCGAACGCCATGCCGCCGGCGTGGTGGCAGGCTCCGCAGGAGGTCTGGTTCGTCTCCGCCGGCCGGTGCATTCCGGCTTTGAAGTTCAGCGGCGCCTGGGCTGACTGCGGCCACAGCCGCTCGTGGCAGACGGTACAGTTCCCGCTCGCACGCTTCAAGTGGGCCGTGTGATCGTAGGTCACGTTGCCCA
>JBEKLW010000180.1:0-6180 GCA_050008815.1 Bryobacteraceae bacterium | reverse complement strand
ACGGAAGCGAAACGAATCAGACCCCGCGGCTCGCCGCGAGTTCTGAGCTTCCCTGGTCGGGACGGCGGGATTTGACGCGTGCGGCCGGCGCCGGGCGCAGCCCGGCGAGCCGATGTCCCGGCTTTCGTGTGGGCGTCCGTACCTCACGCTCAATGCGTCGAGTCGGTCTCGGTCAGCATGTAGACGGCGAACGACGCCAGCCAGTGCTCGCCCAGGTAGTTGCCGCTGGCGACATAAGGCAGCGAGGCCTCGGCCTGTCGTGCCGCCGAGGCAAGCAGGATCGGGCGATCAGGATCTGAGGGAGGCAGCGCGGCGGCGACGGCCCGCATGCACCAGGCGCGGCTGAGGTTGAGCCGTCCAGGTGCACCAGCCCCGGGTCGCCCCGGTCGGTCACCTTGGCGGGCTGCAGCAAGTTGGCCGGCTCGCCCCGGCCGATGCCCGGCAGGAACGCATGAAACCAGCGCGCGAACGCCGGCGCCGGCAGCACCCGCCGCATCAGGTCCGCCTCGACGAGCGAGCGCGAGAGGAAGTCGTCGCCGTCGGGCTCCCACTCCGCGGGCACGTTCACGTCGTCCCCGAAGTAGGTCCGGCTCCGCTCCACCAGCAGCGAGTCCAGGTCGGTCCGGCCCACCGCCCGCGCGTAGTCCAGCGCGAACGCCATGCCGAAGGCGGTGTTGGGATGCACGCCGCGCCGGATGGGGTACGCCTGCTTCGGCAGGAAGGCCAGATAGCGCTTGACGATCGAGTCGGCCAACGGCTGGAGGTCGGCCGCCCAGCGGCGGCCGTCAGGGTCGTCCCAGCCGTGCAGCTCCTGGGCCAGCTTGAGCACCCAGGCCCAGCCGTACATCCGCTCGAACGACGCCGAGCCCGGACGCCCGAAGTAGGCCGCCTCCTTCGCCAGGGCGGGCGCCGAAAGATCGGCATCGAGCGCGCGGCGGATCTCGGCCGCCTCCGGCAGCATGGGACGCACCCTGAGCAAGCGCACCAGCATCCAGTGGCCGTGCACCGAGGAGTGCCAGTCGTAGCTGCCGAAGAAGCTGGGGTGGAGCTGGCGCGGGCCCAGCACGTCCCCGGGCCCGTTCATCACGTGGTCCAGCTTGTTGGGGTACTCGCGCGTGATGCTCTTCAAGGCGAGCCGCGCGAAGGAAGACGCGGCGGCGCTGTCCAGCTGCGGGAAGGCGGCGGGCGCGGCCACGGGAGCGCCGCGGCACGTGGCGGCCAACGCCGCCAGGGCAACGGCCGCAACGAGACGCAGAGGCGTGGTCATTGGCCGCCAAGATACGGCGGATCGAGGGGGGAAGGCCAGCGCTCCGGGCCCACCAGCCTTGTTCACCCGGGGCCCGAGCTTATCTTAGGCTTGAGATGACAGTTACCTACCGGGAAGACAAGGCGACCCAGGCGGCGGCGCGCCTGTTGCGGCTCGCCGGCGGCAAGCTCAACCACATGAAGCTGATGAAGCTCCTGTACCTGGCCGACCGCCGGGCCCTGATCCAGTGGGGCCGGCCGATCACGTTCGACTGGTACGTCTCCATGCCGCACGGGCCGGTGCTCAGCTTCACTCTCGACAGGATCAACGACACAGCGCCGCCCGACGGTTCATCCTACTGGCACCGTCACATCTCCGAGCGCCGCGACCACGAAGTGGCCCTCCTGGGCGATGCCCCTCGGGACCAACTCTCCCCGGCCGAGGAGCAGCTGCTCGACGCGGTGTGGCGCGAATTCGGGGCGATGAACCAGTGGGATCTTCGGGACTACTCCCACACCTTGCCGGAGTGGCGGGACCCGAAGGGCTCCAGTCTTCCGATTGAGATCCGCGACATCCTTCTGGCCGAGGGATTCTCGGAGTCCGAGGCCCGCGAGGTGCTGGACAGCCTTCAGGCGGAGGAGTTCGCAGCCCGACTCTCAGGTGCATGAACGTCATCCGAGCCGGGAGCAGCCTGCTCCTCGGCGAGCCTCCGCTGTACAAACCCCATCTCTGGTTCGTGCTGACGGACCCGTAAGGCGATCCGCCGCAGGTGGTGGCGGTGATGCTCCGGACCGTGACCCGCTTCACCGATCCGACCTTGGTCCTCAAGTCGGGCGACCACCCCTTCATTCGCCACGATTCGGCCGTGCACTTCTCGAGTGCTCGCTGGCTGGCGGTCCAGGCCCTCCTCGCAGCGATGCGGGTCGGGAACTGCCACCTCAAGGAGGACATGTCCAGGGACTTGCTGGCGCGCGTTCGGGCGGGGCTGCTGGAATCGCCCTTTACCGTCAACGTGCTCCGCGACCAGTGCAGGGGATTGTTCTAGGGTTGGGCTCTGAGGCCTGGCTGACGCAGCAAGGGTGAGGGGAACCGGGGTGGGTTGGCGCAGGAGGTGACGGGTGAGGTACAAGGTCGCGCTTCAAGAGACGGACGAGGGCTACAGCGTCTCCGTGCCGGGCCTGCCGGGCTGCTGGTCCCAGGGCGCGACGGAGCAGCAAGCCCTCGCCAACATCCAGGACGCCATCCAGGGCTATCTCGCCGCCCGGGAGGAGCTCCTGCGGGGGCGGTCGTCCGCGAAGTCGAAGTAGCCTGAGCCGTTAGGTCCGGCCGCGCGCGCGGCTGCTGGCCATGATGGTAGCACCGTGCTACCTTAGCGTCGTGACGGATCAGCTCATCTGCCCGATGTGTGAAAGTCGGAGCGTGCGGACGCTTGCGGTCGGCCGATCCGTGGACGCAGGCGACGGCACTCGCCTTCCTTACCGCGACAAGCTCACAGCGTGCGGCGCCTGCGGGGAGAGGTTCTACACGCACGAGCAGGCGCTCGGGTCGAGCCGCGCCAGGGCGGGCGCCCTCCGGCGCCACGAGGGGCTCCTGGCGCCGGACGAGATCAGGGCCATCCGCCAACGCTACGGCCTCACGCAGGACGCCCTCGAGCGCCTCCTCCGCGTCGGCCCGAAGACGGTCGTCCGATGGGAGCGGGGGACGGTGTGCCAGTCCGCCGCAGTGGATACGCTGCTCGGGATCCTGAGGGACGAGCCCGCGGCCGTGGCGCGACTCGCCGCGCGAGCGGGGGTTACCGTACGCGCAGCGCGCCGCCCCCGGCGTCGCCACGCGGCGTAGACGTAAGAAGAAGGGCCGGAGCAAGCGCCCCGGCCCTGACGTCTCAGGCCGCCGTCCGTCAGACGCGAGTCCGGGCTGCGGCCCGGCCTACCGGTAGATCTCCCGCCGATGGCCGATCTGGATCACAAGCACCCGCAGGCCCTCGTCGCTCACCTGGTAGATGACGCGGTAGTCGCCAACCCGGATGCGGTAGAAGCGCTCCGGACCAGTCAGCATCTTTGCCCCAACAGGGCGCGGCGTGAGGATCAGCGCGTCAATACGGCGGGCGATGTGGCTTCGATCAATCGGCGGCAGCTTCCGGAGAACCCGGGCCGCGGCGGGCCTCAGCTCGACGAGGTAGCGCATCAGCGCTCCCCGCCGAGGTCAGATGCCCAGCTCGGCCTTGAGCTTGCTCCAGGGGATGTTGGGGCCCCGCTCCGCCAGCGCCGCTCGCGCGGCCGCCACATCCAGCTTGTCTTCGAGCGCCTCCAGTAACTCGAGATCCTGCACGGGCACGAGTGCCGCGACGCTCTTCCCGCGCCGCTCGAGCACCACGCGCTCGCCGCGATACGTGACGCGGTTGATGATGTCGGCGAACTGCTCACGGGCCTTGGTGGCCGGCAGACGGGTCACGAGTCCTCCGGTTTGTACACTCTGTACGGAACGTACGTATAGTACACATGCTCCACCCCTCTGGCAAGCCGGCTCCAGAGTAGCCCGGCGCCCGGAAGGTGCGTCATCCTTCGACTGCCGCCCACGCCCGTGGCCACGCGGGCCGGCGTCGGCGTCGGGTCGGGGCGCGCAGTGTCCGCTGATTCGGGGCGCGTATGACAAACATTCACGGCGTGAATGGTCAGCTTGCGGGCCGGGAGACCTTCAGTCCTCCGCGTGCACCTCGCGGAAGTAGGCCGGCAGGTCCAGCACCAGCGGCGCGAGCGAGGACTCCGGCCGCCACTCCAGCCGCCCCTCCAACACTTCCGGCCGCCGGTCGCCCGGCCGCCAGCCCCTCAATCAGTCGCGCGTCCAGATCCACGATCCAGTACTCCGGCACCTTGGCGCGCTGGAGGCGGCGGCGCTTGACGATCCGATCCGCGCGCGCCGTGCTCGGTGAGAGGACCTCGACCGCCAGACGGAGCGGCAGCGCGTCCTGCCAGGTCTTCACCCGCCGGCCGATGGTGACGAAGAGGTCGGGCTGCATCAAGGTGTGCGGGTCGAACTCGAGGTCGGCCGGAGAGCGAATGATCTTCCCCAGGCCGTGCTCCTTCACGTACGGCCTGAGGAGCGCCTCCAGCTCCGAGAGGGCGATCTGGTGCGGAGCCCGCGGCGCCGGCGTCACCAGGTGCTCCCCGTCCACGACCTCGTGACGAAGACCGTCGTCGGGGAGCGCGCGGACCTGCTCCGCCGTCCAGACCTCGGCTGCTTGCGGCATGCCCATAAGCTGCTCGGCTCGACGTAGGGTTGGCAAGGGCCCACCCGCCCACGCTGACGGCCGATAGCCGAGCCGTGGCGCCATTTTCCTGCGGCGCCGGCGCATCCTTACGCGGGCGGGCGCACCCTCGCGCGGGCCGGCTCAGCTCCACGCCTCACCGCCCCACCACCCCCAGCCCCGCCCCCTCCTGCCGCAGGGCGTCCCAACGGCCCAGCGCGTCCTGGAGCGACCGCTGGACACTGAAGAACTGCATCGCAACCTGGCTCGTCGGCGCCGAGTCGTTCCCCTCCACGATCCCGTACAGCCCGCCCAACTCTCCGGCCAGCCGCAGCAAGTTGCTCTCCTGCACCGGACCGGTCTGGCCACCCGCAAAGCCCCCGGCCTCGGGCCCGCGGCCACCCTCGCCACGCTCCCTGCCCTCTCCACCGCGGCCCCGCTGCCCACCACCGAAGCCGCCGGGCGGATTGCCCTGGCCACCCTGGATACCGGACGGCGCAGCCGGCGCCGGGCCGCCACCCCGCCGGATACCAGCCCCGCCAGCGCTCAGCAGATCCGCCAGCTTCGCGTCGAACGCCGTCAGCGAGTCGGCCCGCGAGCCCGCCCCCGCCGCCTTCTTCAGCGAGTCCACTTCCGCGCGCATCGCCCGCACGTCCCCGATCGCCGCCGAGTCCCGGCGCCACAATTCCACGATGCGCATCGCCGCCGCGAACTGCTGACCCAGATCCTGCTCGGCCGTCTTCACCCGCGGGTCCATCCGCACCACCAGCGGCTGCTCGTAGGTCTTCCCCTGAACCGTGAGCTGCAGCCGATAGGTCCCCGGCATCACCCACACGCCCCGGGGCTCCAGCGGCGTGTCGCCCCAGATGGCCGAGATGGGAAAGCCGTGCTCCGTCGCCGGCGGCGGCGTGTACCTGAGGTCCCACACGAACCGGTGCGCCCCCGGCTCGGCAGAGAGCCGCTGCGACGGACGCGCCCAGCCCAGCGGGAGATTCGCCGCCGTGTCCGGCGCCGGCACTGGATCGTTGCTCGTGTACAGCCGCACGATGTCGGACGCGTCGTCCAGAATCCGCAGCCGCACCGGCCCCGTCACGCCGGGCGGGAGCCAATAATCGATGATGGCCCCATCAGGGGGGTTGCGACCGGCGGGTTCGTCCCAGGGAAGTGGAGTATCGGTCCACTTGTCGCGGCGCACGCGGATGGCGGGGGCGGTCCTGTAGAGATGGGACTCGGACCAGAGACCAGGTGTCGGGTGTTGGGTGTCGGGTGTCGCCCCACTCCACCCCGCCTGAGCCAGCTCGCGCAGGGGCGTGATGTCGTCGAGGATCCAGAAGCCACGGCCGTGCGTCCCCGCGATCAGATCGGCCTCGTGGATCCACACGTCCCGCACCGAAGTCGCCGGCATGTTGAGCCGCAGGCCCTGCCAGTGATCCCCGTCGTCCAGGCTGACGTAGACTTGTTTTTCCGTCCCGGCGAACAGCAGCCCGGGCCGATACGGGTCCTCCCGCACCGCGTTCACGACCTCGTCGTCCGGGATCCCCGCGACCGTCTCTGTCCAGTTGGCCCCGCCGTCCCGCGTGCGGTAGATGTGCGGTTTCAGATCGTCGAGCCGGAACCGGTTGACCGCCGCGTACGCCTCGCCCGGATTGGTGTGGCTCGCCTCCATCAGCGAGACCTTGCTCCACGGCGT
>JBEKLW010000018.1:0-13732 GCA_050008815.1 Bryobacteraceae bacterium | reverse complement strand
TGTTTCAGGAATAGCTTGCGCGAGGGGCCGACCAGGATCGGCAGATCGAGCGCCGCCAGCTCGCCTAGCCGCGCCAGGACCTCCGAGTTCTGATCGCCGCGCTTGCCGAAGCCGATGCCGGGATCGATGACCAGGCGCGCGCGGTCGATGCCGGCGCGCAAGGCCCGGTGGACGGCGGCCGCCAGCTCGCTGAGGATGGTGCCCAGCGGGTCTTTCATCGGCGGGAGCTTGGCCCAGGACTCCGGCGTGCCGCGCATGTGATTCAGTATCAGGCCGGCGTCGTACTTCGACACCACGCGCGCCAGGCCGGGGTCAAAAGTCAGCCCCGAGGGATCGTTGACAATCTCGGCGCCGAGGTCGAGCGCATTCTCGGCCACGGCGGCCTTATAGGTATCGACGGAGATGGGCACGGCCAGCTTGCCGCGCAGCCGCTTCAAGACCGGCATGAGACGGCGCTTCTCCTCGGCCTCGCTGATGCGCGCCGAGCCGGGATGCGTGGATTCGGCGCCGATGTCGATGATGCCGGCCCCCTGCTCCTCGAGCTCGATGGCGCGCGCGTAAGCGGCGTCGGGGTCGTTGAAGTGGCCGCCGTCGGAGAACGAGTCCGGCGTGACGTTAAGGACGCCAATGATGACGGTGGGGTCGCCGAGCAGGATCTCGTGGCCACGGATCTTCCAAACGTAACGCTTGCGGGGCATTAAACGATTACCCGCTTCCAGCGCTTCCCCACCTGGATCACCAGCTCGCCCGCGGCAGCCTTGAGCACCAGTGCGCTCGTCCGCTCGCCGTTAATCTCGACTGCTCCGGCCTTCAGCTTGCGGACTGCGTCGGAAACCGAATCGGCCAGGCCGAGCCTGGCGAGCAGCTTGTCCACGCGGATTCCATCCTCATTGCGCACGCCGTCCGGCAGGGACACGGTTTCGAGATCCGCCGGCACCTCGCCCCGGCGCACCACGCGGTTGAACTCCTCGGCCGCCCGCCCGGCGGCCTCGGCGCCGTGGAAGTCCGTGACGATCATGCGCGCCAGGTCCATCTTGGCTTGCATGGGGTGCAGATCGCCGCTGGCGATGCGCTCGCGCAGGCGCGCGATTTGCCCCAGGCTGAGGTCGGTCAGCAGCTCGTAATAGCGGAACATCAGGTGGTCGGAGACCGACATCAGCTTGGCGAACATGACCTCGGGCGGCTCGGTTATGCCGACGTAGTTCCCGAGCGACTTCGACATCTTGTTGACGCCGTCCAGGCCCTCGAGCAGCGGCGTGGTGGCGACGATCTGCGGCGGCTGCCCGTAATCCCGCTGGATCTCGCGGCCTACCAGCAGGTTGAACTTCTGGTCCGTGCCGCCCAGCTCGACGTCGGCCTCCAGCACGACCGAGTCGTAGGCCTGGGCCAGCGGGTAGAGCAGCTCGTGCATCGAGATGGGCGTGCCCTCCCGGAGCCGCTTGGCGAAATCGTCGCGCTCCAGCAGGCGCGCGACGGTATAGCGCGATGCCAGCCGGATCAGGTCCTCGAAGCGGAGCGCGTCGAGCCACTCGCCGTTGAACCGGACCTCGGTTTTGTCCCGGTCCAGGATCTTGAAGACTTGCTGGCGGTAGGTCTCGGCGTTGCGCTCGATCTCCTCGCGGGTCATGGGTGGCCGGGTGATGTTGCGGCCGCTGGGGTCGCCGATTTTGCCCGTGCCGTCGCCGATGAGGAAGATGACCGTGTGGCCCAGGTCCTGAAAATGCCTCATCTTGCGAAGCAGGACGGTGTGGCCTAGGTGGAGGTCGGGCGCGGTCGGGTCGAAGCCGACTTTGACGCGCAGCGGGCGGCCCTGCTTCTCGGCCTCGATGAGCCGCTCGCGTAGGTCCTCCTCGCGGATCAGCTCGGCCAAGCCCTTCTTGATGTGAGCGATCTGCTCGTCAACCGAAGGCCGCGGCATCTTCCCTATTCTACGGGAGAGGCGTCAGCCGCGCGGCCTTCGAGGCGCTCGATGGCCCGGCGAGCATCCTCCGGCACGGGGACGGAGCGGCTCTGCTGGTAGTCGAGCACAACCACCGTGGAGTGCGCCTCCGCCACCACGGCATCCAGCCGCTCGCTGACGACGCGGTGCTCCATGCTGAGGCTGCTCGTGCCGACGCGGGTGACCCGCGTGCCGACATGGATGGTGTCGGGGTAGGTCACGGGCTGGCGGTAGTCGCAGGCGACACTGGCGACGATGGGGCCGACGCCCTGCGGGGGTGAGGCCACCATGAGACCGATGCGGCTCAGGTACTCGACGCGCGCCGTCTCGCACCAGCGCAGGTAGACGGTGTTGTTCACGTGGCCGAAGGAGTCCTGGTCACCCCACTGGACGGGCATGGTGACGACAACCGGGAAGCCAGCGAGGGATTCATGCGTCATGGCTGGCGGTAACCCCTGACCATACCACGCCGCCGGGGTGGGGCGGCCGATTTCCCCGGCGGGCCGTAATCCGTCCGTAAGCCGGCGCGGCTCCTGTTGTGGCGCACGTCTTCAGCGTGCAGCGTCGGCTTCAGCCGACGTCTGGCACAACGCTTCCCGGGCCTGTCCCCGCACTCGCCCTGCGTCGCCAGGAGTGGCGACGCGGCAGGCAAAAGTGCCCGCGCTACGGCTAGCGCCGACTGCACCCGAGGGGTGAAGGTCGCATTCCGGTGCACCGCCCCGTCGCCTGAGTTCTGGCTTGCCGCGCTGGCTTACGGACGGATTACGCGCGGGCGCTTCCGAACAGGGCCGTCCCAGAAACGGACACCCGGCTGGCGGGGACGGGCAAAACCCTCGGACTCTTAAGGACTTGCGCGCCGGAACAGATGGCATCGGACTTGCGTATCTCCTGGCGTACATGGATGTCCCACGCAAGAACGCGGTGCGGAACAAGAGGATCCGGCAGGTCGTCATCGGAGTCCTGGTGGTGGCCGCGATCGGCGTGACCACCAAGGTGCTGGCCGGTCTGAAGCCCGCCGCCCCCAGCGTCGAGCGCGCCCAGGTCTGGCTGGACACGGTCCAGCGCGGCCCGATGCTCCGGCAGGTCCGCGGCCTCGGTACACTCGTGCCTGAGACCATCCAGCAGATTCCGGCGATGACCGACGGGCGCGTGGAGCAGCGGTTGGCCCTGCCAGGCATCGACGTCATGCCCGACACCGTGCTCCTGGTGTTGAGCAACCCCGAACTGCAACAGGGGATGGTGGACGCCGAGTGGAAGCTCAAGGCCGGCGAGGCCGAGCTGAACAACCTGAAAGTGAAGCTCCAGAGCGACCGGCTGACGCAGCAGGCCGCGGCCGCGACCATCGAGACCCAGTCCCACACGGCCCGGTTGCAGGCGGACCGCGACGGCGAGCTGAACCGGCTGGGACTGCTGGCCGATATCCAGGCGAGGACCAGCCGAGCGAACGCCGAGGACCTGGCCAACCGCGACCGAATCGAGAAGAAGCGCCTGGAGATCGGCGTGGAGGCGATCCAGGCGCAACTGTCCGTGCAGCAGGCGCTGGTCGAGCAGCTCCGCGCGCTCTACCGTCTGAAAAAGAGCCAGGTAGAAGCGCTGCGGGTGACGGCCGGCGTGCGCGGAAAGCTGACGCAGGTGGCCGTGGAAGTCGGGCAGCGAGTCGCCGCGGGCACGATGCTGGCCAAGGCCGTGCAGCCGGAGCACCTGAAAGCGGAGTTGAGAATCCCGGAGACCCAGGCCAAGGATGTGGCGATCGGCCAGGCGGCCTCGATCGATACGCGCAATGGCGTCATCTCGGGGCGGGTCTCGAGGATCGACCCGGCGGCGCAGAGCGGCACCGTCACCGTGGACGTGACTCTGGAAGGCGAGTTGCCGCCGGGCGCGCGCCCGGACCTGAGCGTGGACGGCACCGTCGAGATCGAGAGGCTTAGCAACGTGCTCTACGTGGGCCGGCCGACCTTCGGGCAGCCGAACAGCACCATTTCGCTGTTCCGGCTGGAGCGGGACGGCAAGGGCGCGACCCGCGTGCAGGTCAAGCTGGGACGCAGCTCGGTGAACACGATCGAGATTCTGGAAGGACTGAGAGTCGGAGACCAGGTGATTCTCTCCGACATGACGAGCTGGGATGCCTACGATCGCATCCGGCTGAATTAAGCTTAAAAGTGGCCGCGCCAAGCGCCGGCTGGCAGGAGTGCTCACATGGTTTCTTCGAATGGCGGTCCGCTCATCAAACTGGATGCGGTGACGAAGGTGTTCCTGACCGACGAGATGGAAACGCACGCCCTGGCGGGCATCCACCTGGAGATCCCCAAGGGCGAGTACATCTCGATTGCCGGCCCGTCGGGCTGCGGCAAATCGACGCTGTTGTCGATTCTGGGGCTGCTCGACTCGCCGACCGACGGCAAGTATACGTTGAACAGCAAGCCGGTGGAGAACCTCCGGCCCTCGGAACGCGCCCGCATCCGCAACCGCGAGATCGGGTTCGTTTTCCAGGCGTTCAACCTGATCGGCGACCTGACGGTGTACGAGAACGTCGAGCTTCCGCTCACCTACCGCGGGATGCCGGCGAGCGAGCGCAAGAGGAGGGTGCTGCAGGCGCTGGAGCGGGTGGGCATGTCGCACCGCACCAAACACTATCCCGCGCAGCTCTCCGGCGGCCAGCAGCAGCGCGTGGCGGTGGCGCGCGCGCTGGTGGGCGATCCGCTGATCCTGCTGGCCGACGAGCCCACCGGCAACCTGGACTCGAAGAACGGCGAGGCGGTCATGGACCTGCTGCGCGAGCTGCACCGCGGGGGCGCGACCATCTGCATGGTGACGCACGACCCGCGCTACGCCAGCTACGCCGACCGCACCATCCACCTCTTCGACGGCCGCGTGGTCGAGGAGACCGCGGACGCCGAGGCCGGCACGGTGTAGTGAGCGCCCGGCCCGACTGAACCGTCAGGATCGTGTTGGTGAACGAAGCGGCGTTGTGCGGAATGAGCCGTGACTTGACGCCTGCCCGGCAGTTGGAGTCAGAGGGGGCGGTTCGGTACGATAGTCTCATGAACCGTGTCGAAGAGATCGCGCGGGCCATCAAGGAATTGAACCCGGACGAGTTCGCGGAAGTGGCTCGTTGGGTCCAAGAAGTTCAGCAAGAACGCTGGGATCAGCAACTTGATCGCGACGCCTCCGCCGGCCGGCTCGACTTCCTCCGGGAAGAGGCTCAGACCGAGGAGAAGGGCCAGCTCCTCCGAGACTGGCCGTGAGATCGCGGGGAACACGGCGGTTCTGGCGTCTGTTTGCGAACTTGCCCAAAGAGATCCAGCAGCTTGCAGTCAAGAGCTACGGTCTGTGGCAAGAGGACCCGTCTCACCCCTCTTTGTACTTTCGCCCTCTCCAGGGGCGACAAGACCTGTTCACCGTTCGCATCGGCAATCGGTACCGGGCAGTCGGCGTTTTGACGTCCGACGTCGTGACTTGGGTCTGGATCGGCACCCATGCCGAGTATGATCGGATGATTCGTGGCTGATCGCGGTGGGTGTGCGGCGGAACTCCCCTACCGTCCGCTTGACACGGAGCGGGCCAAGGGCCGGCCTGCCGCCGGCGCTACACCGCGGTTCCAGTATGCAGCGCGACGATGCCGCCGGTCATGCGCTCGTAGCGGACCTGGGTGAAGCCGGCGGCGCGCATCATCTCGGCAAGCTCATCCGGGGCGGGGAACTTGCGCACCGATTCGGGCAGGTAGCGGTAGGCTTCCGCATCGCCTGAGACGGCGCCGCCCGCCGCGGGCAGAACCCGCCCGGAATAGAACGCGTAGATCGCCGCGAACACGCGGTTCCGGGGTGCGGAGAACTCCAGGATCGCCGCCACACCGCCGGGCTTGAGCACGCGGCGCATCTCGCTGAGTCCCTGTGCGTAACTAGCCAGGTTGCGAAAGCCGAAGGCCATCGTGAGGAGGTCGAGCGAGCCGGCGGCCAGAGGGAGGGCGAGCGCGTCGGCTTCAATGAGGCCGATCGGGGCCCGCTTCCGCGCGGCCTTGCGCGCCGCCTCGGCCAGCATGGGGTGGCAGAAATCGCTGCCGTAGACCCGCCCTCCTCGGGCGGCCGCTGCCAGCGCCAGCATCAGGTCGCCCGTGCCGCAGCAGAGATCCGCGACCCGCGCGCCGGGCCGCGCCAGGACCGGGCGCAGCCGCCGCACCGCGCGCGCGCGCCAGTGGCGGTCCAGGTTGAACGAAAGCAGGTGATTGAGCAGGTCGTAGCGGCGCGCGACGCGGGCGAACATGGCGCGCACCCAGCGGGCGGCGTCCTCGTCGCCGGCGATAGCCGGGGGCGTGGCGCCGGGGGCCGGCGCGCTCCTCATCCCAGCGCTTCCTGGATGGCCGCGATAACCACGCTCTCGTCGATGCCCGAGACTACCGAGACCTGCCCGATGCACTCGGGCAGCACCCAGCGCACGTTGCCCTTCAGCGTTTTCTTGTCGATCAGGGCGCGGTGGGCGAGCGCCTGCGCGCTGATGCCGTCGAGCGCGGGAATGGGCCCGTAGAGCGCGATCGCGCTCACGATCCGGGCGGCGTCCCCGGCCGCCAGGCGCCCAGTGCGCCGGGCCAGGTGCGTTGCCGCGCGCATGCCGAAGGCAATTGCTTCGCCATGGAGGAAGCGCGAGTAGCCGGTCTCGGCCTCGAGTGCGTGGCCGGCGGTGTGGCCGAAGTTCAGGATCACGCGAATGTTGCTCTCGCGCTCGTCGGCCGAGACCACCTCGGCCTTGATGCGCACGCTCTCGGCGATGAGCTGCTCGACGACCTCCGGCTGGCGCGCCAGCACCTCGCCACTGCGCCCGGCCAGCAGCTCAAACAGCCCGGGGCTGCGGATGACGCCGCACTTGAGGACTTCGAAGAGCCCGGCGCGGTACTCGCGCTCGGGCAGCGTGGCGAGCACGTCGGGGTCGATCAGCACCGCTACTGGCTGGTGGAAGGCCCCGACGAGATTCTTGCCGATGACCAGGTCGACGGCGGTCTTGCCGCCGATGGCAGCGTCCACCTGGGCCAGCAGCGTCGTCGGGATCTGAAGCACCGGCACGCCGCGCATGAAGACCGCGGCCAGAAAGCCCGCCACGTCGTTGACCACGCCGCCGCCGAAGGCGATGACCAGGCTGGAGCGGTCGCCTCCCCGGCGTACCATGTCCTCGGCCAGTGTCTCGACCGAGGCCAGCCGCTTGTGCTCCTCGCCGCCGGGGAAGAACAGGATCTCGTGGGAGCGCCGCGCCAGGCCCTCCGCCAGCCGCGTGCAGTGGTACTGCCAGACGTCGCGGGTGGTGACGACAAACACCTTGCCGGCGTTCTCGGGGATGTAATCGCCGGTGCGCTTCAGAATGCCGCGCTCCACCACCGCCGCGTACTTCCGCTGCGGCGTGTCAACCACATAGGAGGGCATACAGACCCTTTTACCACGCCCGCACCGGCCGCACGGCAGGGCGCCTCCGTGGCACAATGCCCGTGTGAAGCTTTTGGTCTTCTCCGACATTCACGGGGACCACGCGGCGCTCGGGCGGCTGATGGCGATGGATGCCGACTACTACTTCGCCGCGGGCGACCTGACAAGCTGGGGCCGCGGGCTGGATGGCTGCGGCGAGATCCTCCGCCGGCGCGGCGACCGGATGTACGTGCTGCCGGGCAATCACGAATCCAACCTGCAGATCGCGGAGTTTTCGCGCCGGTTCGGGTTCATCGACTTCCACGGCCGCAGCTTCGAGGCGGGCGGCTATTACATCGCCGGGCTCGGATACTCGACTCCGACGCCTTTCAACACGCCCGGCGAGTACACCGAACAAGAGATGGCGCGCCGGCTGGAGGTGTTCGCGAAGCTCGAGCCGCTGGTTCTGGTCTGCCACTGCCCGCCCGCCGGGACCGATCTGGACCGCGTGCGCAAGGGCGTGCATGCCGGCTCGACCGCCGTTCGGGACTTTATCGAGAAGCGCCAGCCGGCGTACTTCTTCTGCGGCCATATCCACGAGGCCGAGGGTCAGGAGATCCAAATTGGCAAGACCCTCTGCTGGAACGTGGGGCGGCGCGGGCATTTATTGGAACTTTGAATTCACCGGCCATGCCGGACCAAGCCCACGCGGGCGAGGGCGCCCGCCCTACTCGCCGCTGCGGTTACAATCTAAGTGATGGCAACCGAAGACCTCGAAAGAGAGTACGTTGCGCTCCGCCAGCAGGCCGAGGCTGTGCGGAGCTATCTTTGACCTCGCCAGCACGAAATCCCAACTAGCCAAGATCGAAGAGCAGGTAGCCGCGCCGAGCTTCTGGAGCCAGCCGAACCAGCATCTGCTGCGCGAGCGCAAGCGGCTCGAACAGGCGCTAGCCGATGACGCGCGGGTCGCGATCATGACCTCCGACCTCGACACGCTGTTCGAGCTCCAGCGCGAGGGCGAGAGCGTTGCGGGCGAGATCGGACAGGAGTTGAAGAGGTTCTCCGAGCGCCTCGAGAAGCTCGAGACCGAGATGCTGCTCGCGGGCGAGAACGACTTCCGCGACGCCATCGTCGTGATTCATCCCGGCGCGGGCGGCACCGAGAGCCAGGACTGGGCCGAGATGCTGCTGCGCATGTACCTGCGCTGGGCCGAGCGGATGGGCTTCAAGACGCTGATCACGGACCGGCTGGAGGGCGAGGGCGCCGGCATCAAGTCCGTCACCTTCGAGGTCAACGGCGAGAACGTCTACGGCCTGCTGGCCTCCGAGGTGGGCGTGCACCGGCTGGTGCGCATCTCGCCCTTCGACGCCAACGCCCGGCGGCACACCTCCTTCGCCTCGGTCTTCGTCTATCCGCAGGTGGACGACGAGATCAAGATCGACATCCGGCCGGAGGACTTGCGCGTGGATACCTTCCGCGCCGGCGGGCGCGGCGGGCAGCACGTCAACCGCACGGACTCGGCGGTGCGCATGGTGCACTTGCCCACGGGGATCGTGGTGCAGTGCCAGAACGAGCGGTCGCAGCACAAGAACCGCGACATGGCTCTGAAGCAGCTCCGGGCGCGCCTGTACGAGCACGAAATGGAGAAGAAGCGCGAGGAGGAGCGCAAGGTCGAGGCCACCAAGGCCGACATCAACTTCGGCAGCCAGATTCGCAGCTACGTGCTCGCGCCCTACCGGCTGATCAAGGACCACCGGACCAAGCTCGGCCTGGGCGACGTGGACCGCGTTCTGGGCGGCGACCTCGAGCCGTTCATGCACGCCTACCTCGTCTGGAAGAGGACCGGCAGGACGGCCGGGGACGGCCAGGAGCTGCCGGAGTAGCGGTGGTTTCGCACGACGACATACGGATGGCCGCGGACCTGATCCGCCAGGGAGGGCTGGTCGCCTTTCCCACCGAAACCGTCTATGGCCTGGGCGCCAACGCGCTGGACGAGCGCGCCGTGGCACGGGTCTACGACGTGAAGGGCCGGCCGGCGGTCAGCCCGCTCATCGTGCACGTTTCCTCGATCGAGATGGCGCGCGAGCTGGCGGCGGAGTGGCCCGAGAGCGCCGAGCGGCTGGCGCGGCGCTATTGGCCGGGTCCGCTGACGCTGGTGCTGCCGAAGCGGCCGAAGATTCCGGACCTGGTCACCGCCGGCTTGCAGACGGTGGGATTGCGGATGCCGGCGCACCCGGTGGCGCTCGATCTGATTCGCGAGGCCGGCGTGCCGATCGCGGCGCCGAGCGCCAACCGCTTCGCGCAACTGTCTCCGACCACGGCCGGGCACGTTCGCGAGAGCCTGGGCGGCTTGGTGGACCTGGTGCTGGACGCCGGGCCCACGGACGTCGGCATCGAATCCACCGTACTGTCGCTGGCCGGGGAGCGCCCGCTGCTGCTGCGCCTTGGGATGATCTCGCGGCGCGATCTGGAGGAGCTGATTGGCCCTGTCGAGGTGGCCGAGGCGCCGCCGCCGGGTAGCCACGCTTCTCCGGGCCTGCATCCGCGGCACTACAGCCCGCGCACGCCGCTGGTGCTGGTCCGGCAGGGCCGCGTTCCCGCCCAGGGGCGCGGAGCGTTCCTAGGCTTCGCCGAGGGGGCCTCCGCGCCAACTGCCGAACTGGTTTCCATGCCGCCGGACCCAGCTCTGTACGCGGCGATGCTCTATCAGACCTTGCACCGCCTGGACCGCGAGGGCTTGGACTGGATCGCCGTCGAACAGCCCCCGGACACCCCCGACTGGGCCGCGATTCTGGACCGGCTCAAGCGGGCCGCGGAGGGGTAGCTACTCTGTGGTCGCGGCCGGGGGCGTTCCCTCACCTGTGCCCGCCAGCCCGAGCTCAGCCGCGCACTCGCGCATCGCGGCGACACAGAAGTCGATGTGCCCCTCCAGATCGACCCCGAGCCCCGCGGCGCCGTCGAGAATGTCCTGCCGGTTCACCGAGCGAGCGAAGGCTTTGTCCTTCATCTTCTTCCGCACGGATCTCCAATCCACCTCGGCCAGGCTGCGGTGCGGCTTCACCAGCGCCACAGCGGTGATGAAGCCGGCCAGCTCGTCGCAGGCAAAGAGGGCCTTCTCGAGCCGCGACTCGCGCGTGACACCGGTGTAGCTGGCGTGCGAGAGCACGGCGCGGCGGATCTCTTCCGGCACGCCGCGCTGGGCCAGGATCGGCTCGCCGCGCAGGGGATGAGCGGGCGCCTCGGGGTGGATCTCCCAGTCGAAATCGTGCAGCAGGGCCGTGACACGCCACTTCGTCTCGTCCTCGCCGAACTGGCGCGCGTAGGCGGCCACGCACGTCTCGACCGCCAGCGCGTGCTTGCGCAGGTTCTCGGACTTCGTGAATTCGCACAGGATCTGCCAGGCTTCCTCGCGGGTCATGGCCTCAGCATAGCGCGCCCGGAGGGCCGGTTCCGGAACGCGCTGGTGTGCTAGAGTGATGAAGAACCCGCGCGTGGGCCTGTGGCGCAGTTGGGAGCGCGTCCGCGACGGAAGGTCGTGAGTTCGTAGCCCTTCGCCCAGGCCTTAGGTTCGTTGTGAAGTGGGCCTGTGGCGCAGTTGGGAGCGCGCTTCCATGGCATGGAAGAGGTCGTGAGTTCGAATCTCACCAGGTCCACCAGAACCAACACAAGCTGAAGTTGCGGAAGGGCTCTACGCCAACAACGGGGGCAGGACCCCAATCCCCTCTCAGTTAACCACATAAGACCTTGACTCTGAGTCTGTAGTTTTGGAAGTTGCGGCAGCCGTAGGCCTGACGGTTGATGAGCTCCATCTTGTTGTGGAAGCCCTCGGTGATGCCGTTGTTGCGGGTGAACCGCCACATCGTCCCCCACCGAACCGGCCATGCCAAGTCGCCAGAAACGTGGATATGCCTGCGGCTTTCACTTGGGTCCCTTCGAGTCCGGACCTCTGCTGGAAGTGGGCGGAGGTGACAGTCGCCGCCCAGGCAGCCGGTCGACCGCTTCCGGGAGCAGAAGACCTGACGACATGCAGGTTGAGCGCCAGGTCTTCCTCATCTCCGTGCGCCGTACATCGCTCCACGGCTACCGTTCCGCAAATACGCGCGGCGGAAGCGAAAACCGGTCCGCAGGGTCTACGCGAGCGGCTTCATCGCAACGACGTTGCGCGCGGCGATTTGCCCCGTGCAGAGGCACTCCGCGTTGTTTCCACCGCCGTTGTACATCCATCCCCAAAATGAGCCCAGTTCGCCCGCGGTGTACAAGCGCGGAATGGGCTGGTCGTATGGATCCACCACCTGGCACTTGCTGCTTCTTTTCGGGCCGCCCTGGGTATTTACCATGGTCGGAAAAAGCTTCACGGCGTAGAAAGGAGGCTTTTCGATCGGAACCAGGCTTTGCTTCGGGCGATCGAAATCGGGATCCACCTGTTTCTTGCAGTTGTCGTTATATCTAGTCATCGTCGCCTCGAGAGCTTCAGGCTTCATTCCCAGCTTGGTGGCAAGTTCGGCGACGTTCTCCCCCTTTACAATCCATCCCTTCTCGATTTCCTTGCTGTTGTCCCTGCTCCATTCATAGCCCGAGAACCAGGCGAACCACCCGAACTTCCGATTGGATGACACCAGCGCCGCTCTCAAGCGCGTAGTCTCATCGAAGATGCTGAAGCAGGGCAGCCGGGTAAAGTCGCCGGTTACGCCGTCAAAGTAGAGGACGTATTCCTTGACGCCGAAACCATGGCGGCTCGGCCGATTCTCGGACATGAAACGCTTTCCGGATTTGTCGACGCGGATGTATCCCGAACCGGCGATGTTGATCGGTATGACTACCGGCGCAAACTCCGGCACGACCATGCCACCCAAACCGGCAAGCGGATTGTTCATGTGCCAGAGAGCCGCGCCGGCCTGTTGGGCCATGCGGATACCGTCTCCGGTGTTGCCGGGCGAACCCTGGCCGTAGATGGGCCAGCCGGGAAGGAACTGCTTCTGCATTTCAAAATCGAATTCAAATCCGCCGCAGCAGAGGATCACTCCCTTTCTTGCCTTGATGTAATAGGGCTTGCCCGCGACCTCGGCCCGGATGCCTGCAATTTCCTTCGAAGCCCTCTGGAGCAGCGCCTTAGCCGGAGCTTCGTACATCACTTCTACCTTCCGCTTCTCCACCTGTGCCCGGAGGGGAATCCAGAGCCTGCCGTTCGAGCTTCCGCCATTGCTCCAGGTGCGCACGCAGGCGGCGCCGGGGAGTTCGGGGTGCTCGGGCTGGAAGATGCCGAGCGGAGTCTTCTTGATGTCCAGCTTCTCGAGCCAATCGTTCAGCTTCATCATCTCCTCGGCGAGGGCCTGGATGCACTCCTTGCCGGTGAGACCGTAGCTCAGGGCCTCGATGTACTGGATAGCCTGCGGCAGGTCCGTGGGCGTCCACCACATGTTGCCGGAGACTTTGCTGTTGCCTCCCTCCAACTCCTTTTTCATCTTTTCGAGGATGACAACCTTGGCGCCGGCATCCGCCGCGGTGATGGCAGCCGCGAGTCCGGCATGCCCCGTTCCCACGATTACGACATCAACTTCCTTATTCCATTTGGCGGGAACGCCCTCCGCCTTTGCCGGTTCGGGCATCAATCCGCCGACAGCCGCGGCCACGCCAGAAGCCGCCGAGCCTCCAAGAAAACCGCGACGATTCACCAACCCATCCTTGATGGACACGATTCGCTCCTTTTCTGAATTCATGAGAATGCCGCCGCAGATCCAAACGGATTGCCTATCTCCGTCCCGCCATCAGATGCAAGCAGGGCCAACCGGGCCGACTGCGGCAGTTGTGCGGGCAGCCGTCACCGATACCGGCACACCTTGAGTACTCGCAGCCTTGAAGTGTAACAGGTGCTAAGCTACAGTATCATCTCGATCTTGGCCCGGAGCGCGGACGTCTCGGCCGCATCGGGCGGGGCGCAAACACTCTCTCAGGCAAGGTAGAGCATGCGGATTCGATTGTATTTCATCGGCATTGGCATTTTGGCTTGCGCCTGGATTCTGAGCGCGGCGGAGAACGAGTGCCTTCGCTGCCACGGCCCCTTCAACAAAATCATCGAAGCTTCCGCCAAGTACGTGGCGCCCAGCGGGGAAAAGACCAGTCCCCATCGATACGTGCCGCACGATTCGAATAAGGAGGAAGACATTCCCGAATGCAGGCACTGCCACACGGCGCATCCGCTTGATCCTTTGTCGGCAAAGGGGTCGATTGACCTGTCCAAGGTGGGCGTGCAATGGTGCTACGATACTTGCCACCACGAAAAGGATTTTACGCCCTGCAAGAAGTGCCATCCCTGAGGCGCGGATGCGGTGATTATCGGCAGTGCTGCTGCACCAAAGCGGATCCATCCTTGGGCTCTACGCCAACAACGGGGGCAGGCCGCGATCCC
>JBEKLW010000179.1:0-5830 GCA_050008815.1 Bryobacteraceae bacterium | reverse complement strand
AGGGATGCGCTTCGTAGTGGGGTCCAATCCGCTCCAGGTGAGTGCGCTGGGGAGGATTTATATAGACGGGAACACACAAAGCCATGAGTTGCGTCTGGTCCATGCGGCGACGGGAGCGACGGAGGCAAGCGTGCTGTGGATGCCGACAGGAGAGGCTCACAACCAGATCAAATATGCCACGCTCCCCGCCCCGGTAACCCTGGCTGCCAACTCCGAGTACTATCTGGCCAGCCAGGAGGAGGCTGGCGGGGACAGTCATTACAGCTACAACACCAGGATTGCCACAACCGCCGCGGCAGGCGATCCCAGCGCTGCTCGGGCCGCGCGCGCCGCAGCACGCCGATGTAGCGGGCCACGCGCGCTCCGAACAGCGAGAAGGATATCAGCGCCAGCGCCCAGAGCCACACGAACCCGGGCACAATCCAGCGCGTCGCGGCGGGATCGGGCATGAACCGTTATCCCTTCCTCGCCTCGACCGCCTCGGCTAGCGCCGGCAGCACATCCAACGCGTCGCCGACGATGCCATAGTCGGCGACTTCAAAGATGGGCGCGCTGGGGTCGCTGTTGATGGCCACGATCACATCGGCGTCCCGCATGCCCTCGACGTGCTCGGGAGCGCCGCTGATGCCGGCGGCGATGTAGAGCTTCGGCTTCACCGTCACGCCGGACTTGCCGACTTGGCGCACCAGGGGGAGCCAGCCCTGGTCGATCACCGGCCGGGAGCCGCAAACGGCCCCGCCCAGCGCCGCGGCCAGATTCTCGGCCAGCTCGAGGTTGTCCTGCGACTGGATGCCGCGGCCCACGGCCACCAGCACCTCCTGCTCGGCGAGGTTGACGTCTCCCGCCTCGGGGTCGACGTACTGCTTGAGGCGCACGCGCGGCTCCGCCAGGCTGAGCTGGACCTCCCGGACCGGCGGCACGCGATCCGAGCGGCCCTGGTCGGCCTGCCGGGCGCCGGGCCACACGCCTTCGATGACGGTGCCCCCGGCGGAGGCCACGCAAGCCTGGATCTTGCCGCCATAGAGCAGGCACTGAGCCTCGATGCGGCCATCGCGTACTGTCAGATCCTTGGCGAAGTTCACCCCCGCACAGCCGAGCCGGGCGGCGAGCAGCGGGCCGACGCCCATGCTGACGTTGGTCAGCGGGATCAGGACCGCCGCCGGGCGATTTTCGAGCGCCAGCGCCGCCAGCGCCTCCGCGTATGGCTGCGCCATCGGCTCCGCCAGGGCGGGATGGTCGCCGTAGAGGACCGAATCCGCGCAGCCGAGCGTGGCCGCCAGACCGCTGGCGCCGTGGCCCAGCAGGACGGCCTCGAGCGGCACGCCCAGGGCATCGGCAACCTCGCGCCCGAGCGCCAGCAACTCGTAGGTGACCGGGGAGAGCTGCCCTCTCCAATGCTCCGCCAAGACCCAGATCGTTCCGCTCATGCCGCCCTCCCTGCCAGCAAGCCCCGGCTGGCGAGCGTCTCGCACAGCTTCGCGGCGACCTCCTCGGGAGCGCCCTCGAGCATCTCGGCGCGCCCGCTGGCCTGCGGCTTCGCCATGGCTAGCACATACACCAGCGGCCCGCCGCCGTCGGCGGCCGTCGCGAGCGCCGCCGGCTCGATCTTGACGGTCTTCATCGCCGCCCGAACCTTGGCCACCGGCACGTACCGGGGCGGCTTCTCCGCCGACTGGATGCCGAGCATGGCCGGCAAGGGCGCGGCGAACTCCCCGCGCACGCCGCCGGGATACTCCTTGAAGACGTCCGCCTCGCGGGCGGCCGGGTCCACCTGGACGCGGCTCACGATGGGGACGTAGGGCAGATCCAGCTCGTAGGCGACAGAAGGCGCCACCAGCGCATCCAGGTCGTCGATGGCCTGAGTCCCGGTGAGGATCAGGTCGAAGGGCGCCAGGCCAGGCAGGGTCGAAATCACCCGGGCGAAGGCGTGCGCCAGGCCGCGCGTGCCCCAGCCGGCCTCCAGGCCCGTGATCTTCACAACGCGGTCGGCGCCCTTGGCGGCGGCCGTGTAGAGCGCGTCGTCCACCTCCGGGCCGTCCGCGGCCACCACGGTAATGACGCCTCCGTGGCGTTCCTTCAGAAGCAGCGCCTGCTCCAGCGCGTGGTCGTCGGACTCGCTGAGGATCATGCGCAGGGCGTCGCTCGCGAGACTCTTGCCGTCCGGAGCGATCTCCAGCTCCTCGACCACGTCGGGAACCATCTTCAGCAGCACGAGAATGTTCATGCTCTAAACCTCCATGGCTTCCGCCACGAGCTCCACCACGTCCCTGACGATCATCTGCTTGTCGTGACCCAGCACCTTCAGGGCGTCCTCGAAACGCGAGACCTCATAGGGGCAGGAGACGGCCAGCACGTCGGCCCCGGTGGCGATGGCCTCCTTCACGCGCCGCTCCGAAAGGCGCTCGTAGCCCTTGACCTTGTAGTAGGTGTCCAGCCACATGCCGCCGCCTCCGCCACCGCAGCACAGCGAGTTCATGCGGTTGTGGGCCATCTCGACCAGCTTGACTCCCGGCAGGGCCCGCAGCAGCCCGCGCGGCGCTTCGAAGAACTCGTCCTGGCGCCGCAGGCAGCAGGGATCGTGGTAGGCCACCTTGTAGCCGAGCTTTTTGGTCAGGCGCGGCCGCAGCTTGTCCAGGTTGCGGAAGAAGTACCCCGCGGCGATATCCAGAGGCCAGTTGAAACCCGCCGCCGGATAGCGGGTGCTGAAGGCGTTGTGCGCATGCGGACAGGAGGTCACCACCCGCTGGAAATCGTACTTGCGGAAGACGGCCATGTTGGAGTCCATGAGCGTCTCGTAGAGGCCGGGTTCCCAGGTGAGGCGCCCGCACTCGCCGGCGCACTTCTCCTCGTTGCCGAGAATGGCGAAGTCGGTTCCCAGCGCCTGGAAGAGCCGCGCCGTGGCCCGGGCGTTGTCCTGCCCGCGGGCGTAGTAGGAGGAGTAGCACTCGACAAACCACAGCACGTCCACCGGGCCGGGGCTCTCGCCCAGGATGCGGATGGGCACGCCGGCGGTCTTCACCCAGGCCGCGCGCTTGCGGGCGGATTCGCCCATCGGATTGCCGTAGCGGAGCATGTTCTGGAGCGCGCGCTGAAGCTCGGCGGGCAGCTCGGGCAACTCCAGCAGCGTCCGCTCCTTGACGAGCGGCAGCAGGATCTCGGTGAGCCGGATGTCCCGCGGGCACTTGGCCATGCAGGCGTAGCAGGCCACGCAGGTCAGCAGGCTTTCGCTGCGGAAGACCTGCTCGATCATCCCGGCGCGGAGCATGGCGATAATGCGCCGCGGCGGATACTGCATGACGTCGCCGTAAGGGCAGGCGCCCACGCAGGTCCCGCACTGAATGCAGCTTAGGACCCGGGGCCCCTCTTCGGCGGCCAGCAGGTTGTCAAGAGTGGTGAAACAGGAGGCAAGCTCGGTTGCCGGAGTTGCGGCTGCCATTCTCTTTTTCTCCTATCCGGAGCGGGCGGACGGGTTCCCTGAGCAGCGACAGAACCAGTAGTATAACACTCCAGAGCGCACAGCCGCGGTCAGGCGAAGGCCAGGCGAAGACCGGGCACGTCCTCAAAGTCCGCGCGGTTGAGGGTCCACGAGGAACGGGCGCGCTACGAAGCGCGCCCGTTCAGCTTGCCGTGTGAGCTTAAGGTTCAGGAGAGACGGCGGCGAAGAAATCCGAGACCGGCCAGGGCAGTGCCGAAGAGTCCGAAGGTCGCGGGTTCCGGCACTGCTGATCCTGTTGATCCTGGTGATCCGTACCGGACGTCGTCCACGGCGACTATGTCGTTAAGGACGTTGATCGTGACGCTCGAGAAAGCGGACGTGTCCGAGAACCCGAGGAATTGAACGCCGCTGCCCGGGTCCACGATCCCGATCGATTGCGGCGCGCCATCGTTGAAAGTGATGGATTCACCGTCCACTTGAACGCCACTCAGATACGCCCCAAAAGCGTTTATGGGACTCGCGAACGTGAAAGTTACCGACCCGCCGTACAGCGAGAGCCACTGGCTTCCTCCCGAAGTCGTGTTGAAACCGCAGACCGGTTCGGATCCACAGTCAGGGAGAGGGCTATTTATGATCGTTTGCGGGGCGCTGAAAACGTCCGATCCGTTGATGGTCACGCCCGGTGCGACGGCCAGATTGGTGAACGCGCCGAGCGGGGCCGATTCAAAAGTGATGATCGGCAGTCCCGGGTTGGCGGCGTCAAAACTGGCGGCGGCGGCGTCGGAGTTTGGTCGCGGGTCAGACGCGTTAGCGCCTGGATCGGAACCCGAATAGGTGATGATCCCCGCATTTGCGGAAACGGTCAGCAACCCGACCATTGCGAAGAACAGGAAGGCCGCTACGAGCGCCCGAAGCTTAGGCATCTTGAATCCTCCTCCCTAACCCGGCGTAGCCGGAACCACACAGGGCCAACATCGAACCCTTGGAGCCACTTTCGGACTCCGGCCGAGCACCCGGAAACATTGGCGGAAAACACCACGCCTCGAAATTTCCTGTCAGCAAACGACAGGATTCAATGCTAGAGGTTCCCAGGAAATGCTGTGTGTGCATAGCACCCAGAAAATAGTAGCACGTCTATTTCTTGTCTACAAGAGAAAGTCAGGCGAAGGCCAGGCGAAGGCCGGACACGTTCTCGAAGTCCGCGCGGTTGAGCGTCCAGAGGGCGGCCTGGCGGCTGACGGCGCAGGCCGCGATGGCCAGGTCGATCTGGCGGCCCCTGGGCCGGCGCAACGCACGATAGAGCTTCGCGCTCAGAGCCGCCTCCCGCGGCCCAAAGGGAATGGCCGACTCGGAGGGGAGCAGCGCCTCTTGCGCCGCCAGTTCCTCGGGCAAACGAGGCCCGCGCAGCCACTCGTACAGCACCAGCGACGGGATCAGGATGCGCTCGCCGCTTTCGATGGCACGGCGAAGCGCGGGCGCGGAACGCTTGGGACCGGACAGGCTATCGATTAGAACCGAGGTGTCGAGGACAATCACGACTTCGGCCTCGAGGCGGCTCGGCGGCCGCCCGACCGCCGGGCCTTGCGGATGGCAGCCAGCTCACGATCCACCGCGCCGGCGGAACGCGCAGGGATGCGCGGGACCACTTCATCGAAGGTGCGTAGCAGCCGGAGCCGCTCGCTCTCGCTGAGCCGGCCGATCCTTTCGTGGTACTCAAGAATCGCCTCTCGCACCACGGCGCTCTTGGGCATCACCAACCTGGAGGCGGCCTCTTCGATCCGCGCGATGGTGGCCGGATCGAAGGTGAAGGTGACCTTGACGGCTCCTGCCATATCGGTACCATACTACCATACCGCGGCCTGTGCAATCGCTCGGGCTTCCCGAAAATCGGGAAATGAGTGTACTGTCCCGGTCTGTCGGTTCGGTCGGGCGCGGCTTCGTTGTAGGGCGGGACTCCAGTCCCGCGGCTCGGCCTCCAGGCCGAGCCTACCATTACCTACGGATCATGGTTCGCGCGGGGGAATTCACCGGCCCGGGCGCGCCAGCCTGGAGGCTGGCGAGCGGCTCTGGAGAGCCGCCCTACACGGCTTGGCGGCCCGGTCGGCTCGGCCTACAGGTCCAGGTTCCGCACGTCGAGGGCGTTCTCCTCGATGAACTTGCGGCGGCTCTCGACGTCCTCGCCCATGAGCGTGGTGAAGATCTCGTTGGCCTCCACGGCGTCCTCGGAGCGTATCTGGAGCAGCGTGCGTTTCTCGGCGTTCATGGTGGTCTCCCAGAGCTGCTCGGCGTTCATCTCCCCCAGGCCCTTGTAGCGCTGCACCTGGGCGTCGCGCATGCCCTCGGCCTTGACCGACTCCAGCAGCTCGCGCCAGCCGGCGCGAGCCTCGCGGGTGG
>JBEKLW010000178.1:0-5858 GCA_050008815.1 Bryobacteraceae bacterium | reverse complement strand
GGACTTCTTCCGGAAGTTCCAGCGCCACAACGGTCAGCTCGGCATCTCCTTCCAGTTGCCGCTCTGGAGCGGGCCGGGCGTCGCCGCCGGCGTCTCCCAGGCTGAGGCCGAGGCGGCCCAGCTCCAGATTCAGCTCCGCCACGCGCGCAGCCGGATCACCGCCGATACGCGCGCTGGCTACGACAACCTGCGGCAGGCCGAGGCGGCGCAGGAGCTGGCCCGGCTGGATCTGGAGGTCGCGCGCGAGCAGGTGTCCCTGCTGCTGGTCGAGAGCCAGGAAGGCCGCGCGGCCTTGCGCCAGCTCGAGGGGGCCCGCATCGCCGAGACCGACAAGTGGCTTGCGTTCTACGAGGCGGGCGCGAGTCTGGAGAGAGCGCGGCTGAACCTGCTCCGCCTGACCGGCGGCCTGGCGGCGGCCTTGCGCTGAGCCCGGCCCGCACCGCCGGGGCGTGAAGCGCCGGCGCCTCGGCTCTTTCCCCGGGGCGAGATTGCGGCCTCGGCCCGTTCTGTGTTCAAGTAGAATCGACCAATGAGGTGTTTTATGCTGCGCCGCATTCTGGCTGTCTTGTTGCTCGTCTTCACCGCGGTCTCGTGCACCCGTGACCCCGAGGTCGTCAAACGGAAGTACTTGCAGAACGGCAACCGGTACTTCGAACGAGGCAAGTACAAGGAAGCCTACTTCATGTACCGGAATGCCTTGAAGAAGGACCGCAAGTACAGCGAGGCCTACTACCGCGTCGGGCTCACCGAACTGCGGCTGGGCCGCCCCATCGAGGCGCTGCGGGACCTCCGGCGCGCTGCCGACACGGACCCGAACTTCACCAACGCGGACGCGCGGGTGCAAGCCGCCAACATCCTGCTGGTCGGCTATCTGGTTAGCCAGAGCCGCCCGCAATCGCTGCGCGACGAGATCCGAGGGATGTCGGCGGAGCTGCTGAAGCACAATCCGAAGTCGGTGGCCGGGCTGCGGCTGAGAGGCTATCTGCTGCTCATGGCCGACAAGGACCCCAAGGGCGCCATCGAGCAGTTCCAGCTCGCCAATCAGATCAGTCCGTCGCTGCCCGAGATCGTGCTGCCGCTGGTGCAGAGCCTGCTGGCCGATGGGCAGCCGGCGGAGGCCGAACGGCTCGGCCGCGCGCTGCTGGAAAAGCGCAAGGACTTCGCCCCCATGTACGACCTGCTGTACGTCGAATACATACACCAGAACCGTCTCCGCGACGCCGACCAGATACTGCAAGCGAAGGTCGCCGCCATCCCCAAGGAGCCCGGGTTCTGGCTCCAGCTAGCGATGCACTACTACCGCACCGGGCGGCGGGCGGAGATGGAGGGCGCGCTTCGCAGGCTCACTTCGAACCCGGCCGAGTTTCCCCAGGGCCGGAGGCAGGTCGGCCGCTTTTACGCGATAATCCGCGATTACGACTCCGCCATTCACGAGTTTCAGGCGGGCATCCAGGCGGATGCGAAGCGCAAGACGGAGTACCAGCGTGAGATCGCGCAGGTGCTCATCGCGCAGAACCGGAAGCAGGAAGCGGCGACCACTCTGGACGAGGTGCTCCGAGCCGACCCCAAGGACGACCGCGCGCAGGCGATGCGGGCCTCCCTGATGCTCGAGACCGGCGATCCCGCGCAGATCCAGGCGGCGATCACCGACCTGCAGTCGGCGGTCGGCCGGGACCCGAAGAATCCCGTATTGCGGTTCAACCTGGGCCGCGCGCTGCTGGCCAAAGGGCAACTGGACCAGGCCCGGCTCCAGTTCCAGGAAGCCATCAAGAATCGCGCCGAGTACCTGCCGGCGCGGATGGCGCTGGCGCAGCTCTACCTGGCGCGGCGCGACTTCGCCAACGCCCTCCGCTCGACGAATGAGATCCTGGAGCTGGATCCGCGCAGCGTGCCAGCGAAGCTGATCCGCACCAACGCGCTCGCCGCCATGGGCGACATAATCCAGGCTCGCGCCGAGCTCGCTCAGATCATCGTCGAGTACCCGAACTCGGTGGAAGCGGCCAGCCAGCTAGCCATTCTGGACCTCAGCGAGAAGCGTTACCGGGAGGCCGAGGAGGCGTTCCTGCGGCTGCACAAGGCGCATCCGTCGGACCTGCGGGCGCTGATGGGTCTCACGGAGACCTACGCGGCGCAAAACCGGTGGGATCAGGCAGTCCAGGTGCTGGAGGAGGAGTTGGCGAGATCCCCAGGGCGCCTGGAGCTTCACAGCGCGCTCGGCAATGTCGCGTATCGCGCCGCCCGCTATGACGTCGCCATCCGGGAGTTTCAAGCCTTGATCCAGGCCCGGCCGGATGCGGGTGACCTCTATCTCCGTCTGGGCGAGACCTATCGGAGGAAAGGCGACTTCCAGGCGGCCGTCCGCACCTTCGAGAAGGCCAAGCAACTGCGGCCGAACGATCCGGCGGCCTACCTCCAGATCGCGCTGATGATGGAAGCCACGCACAACCGTGCGGGAGCCCGGCCGATCTACGAGCAGGTTTTGAAGCTCCAGCCCGATCACCCGATCGCGCTCAACAACCTCGCCTACATCATCGCCGAAACCGGCGGCGATCTGGACCAGGCGCTCTCCCTGGCGCAGCGCGCCCGGCAGAAACAGCCCGACGACCCGGACATCGCTGATACCCTGGGCTGGATTTACATCAAGAAGAACCTGAGCGACAACGCGGTGGACATCTTCCGCGACCTAGTGGTCAAGCGTCCCCAGGTCTCCACGTACCACTATCACCTGGCGATGGCGTTCTACCAGCGCGGGGATAAACCGCAGGCCAGGCGGGAGCTTCTGACGGCTCTCCAACAGAAGCCTTCGGCCGAGGAGGCCGCGCAGATCCGGGAACTGCTCGGCAAGACCGGGTAGAGGAGCGCCAGCCATTTCTCCGCTAGAGCCTGCTCCTGGTATGCCGGGCCGGGGACATTCCTGGCCCTATGTCGCCCCATTCGCGACGCTGATGTTGCTGCTGGCCGCCGGCCAGCTCCTGCCTCACGTCTGGGCCTACGCCATACGGGCGGTGCTGGTCCTGGTGATCACGCTGGCGTTCTCCCGGCGCCTCATCAGCCTGCGGCCGGCCAGGTGGTTTTCCAGTGTTCTGATCGGCCTGGCCGTCTTTGCGATCTGGATTGCGCCCGATCTGCTGCTGCCCGGGTATCGCGGGCACTGGCTGTTCCAAAATGCATTCACCGGCGCCGCCTCCACCGGGGTTGCCGCCGCCGAGCGCGCCAATTGGCTCCTTCTGGTGTTCCGCGTCGCCGGCTCGGCCCTGCTGGTGCCCGTGGTCGAGGAGCTGTTCTGGCGGGCGTGGCTGATGCGCTGGCTCGTCTCGGCGCGTTTCGAGAGCGTGCCCCTGGGAGCGTACGCCGCGCGCGCCTTCTGGATCACCGCGATCCTGTTCGCCTCCGAGCACGGAGCCTACTGGGATGTGGGACTGGCGGCCGGCGTCGCCTACAACTGGTGGATGGTTCGCACGGGCAGTCTGGCCGATTGCATCCTGGCGCACGCCGTCACGAACTCGTGCCTGGCTGCCTGGGTTCTGGGCGCGGGCCAGTGGCAGTACTGGTTGTAGCGCCCGCGCGGTCACCACCCTGGACGCCGCCGCAACTCCCCAGAATGCACGCTCTTGCCGGGCTGGGAGCTTTGCATCTGTTGGCCTCGTCTGCTAGGATGGGGATGGACGGACGCCCACGCTTTGCTCCCCCACCATCCCAACCAACGGAGTCCTGAACAGCGAAGTATGAGTTTCACGGTTTTTCTCGGCAACTTGCCGGTCTGGGTGACTGCCGACGACATCCAGTCTTGGCTGACCGCGGAGAGCCTGGTTGCTGACGCGATCAAGGTGATTCGCAACCCGGAGACGCAGGAGTCGAAAGGGTTCGCCTTCATCGACGCTCCCAATCAAGAGGAGATGCAAGCGATCATTCGTCGCTTTGATCGCGCGCCGCTGGAAGGCAAGCTCCTTCGAGCCAACCCCGCTCAGCCCCCCAAGCCCAGAAACCAGGGCAAGGTGGAGGACCGGGGGCACCACGGCAGGCGTCCCGGCCGGAAGGCCAAGGTCTCCGATGGGCCCAAGAGCGCTTTCGCAGTCGAACTGGCCAAGGTTCTCTGATCGAATCCGCTCCGGGTCCCGGAGCGCCCGGCGCGGCTTCACCGCTCCCCTGATCCCCGTATTGGCCCGGTAGCTGTCCTCCGACGGCTGAGCCCCATCTTCCCAACCGAGCCCGATCTTCTCACACGCCTTCGGCTGCGGCTTGCGGGAGGCCGGTATCTTCTCAAGTTGCGCTCGGGACGAGTCCTTGATCCGTTACGGACCTGCGGGCGCCGGCTCGATACCGAAGACCGCCTTCACGCTCGGCCGCATCAGCACGATAATCGTGAACACACCGAGCGCCGTGCCCACCGGCGGGAACATGCAGTTGACCGCCGCGATCACGAAGCAGAACCAGTAGTGGCGCCGTTGCGCCAGCGCCCGGCCCGCAAAGAAGATCGCGGTCGCCAGCGCAAAACCGGTCAGCACGAAGACGCCGCCGATCAGAACGAAGATGGAGCCGAGGATCGCCGGTGGCGCCTCGCCCTTGGAGCTGAACACCTCCGGATGAGTGAGCAGGACGATGCCGATCACGAGGTGAATGATCGGAATGCAGGCGACCATCGCAGCCAGACCGGCTTCGATGTAGTGGAAGATCGAGAGCAGCCGCAGGTGCTCCGCGTCCTGGTTGTAGGTGGAACCCATGGACCCGATGGTACACCGATCCTGCGCGGCGCGCCGCGCTTGCGGATCAGAACTTCTTCAGCTCGCCCACGAGCGCCGCGAGCCCTCTCTTGCGATAGAGGTCGGCGAGCCGCTGCTCCTCTACCGAGGGCGCCACCAGGTCGCGCAAGCGCGGGTCCGCCAGCGCGGCGCGGCTCGGAATCCAGTAGCTACCGTCGGCGAACTCCACCTGGCTGACAAAGGCCGTCATGCCGTCGATTGCCACGGGCTGGCCGGGCTGCCGGGAGAAGCGCAACGCGGCCTCTTCGCCCACCTCGCTTCGGGCGCCGGGAGCAAGCCGCAGCCCGCCTTCGGAAGCGGGCACGGAGCCCGCCAGGTACTCGCGGCCGCCGCGGTCCCGGATGACCCAGCCGATCTCGAAGTAGCGCACCGCCCGGTCCGAGCGGTTGATGACCTGGATGCGCGGGCTGCGCGCCTCGCCGCCGGCGACGCGAGCCAAGCCGCTCAGGGGTTGGATCGGGGCATCGGGCATGTGCAGGAAGGCGAACTCGACGTTCCGCTCCTGCGCGCCCATCGTCGTCGCCCGGCCCCGGCTCACCTGGACATCGAGTTGGGGCCGGTCCGCCAGCCGCGCCAGCGTCTCCAGCATCTGCTGCCGCAGGCCCTCCTCGCCCCGGGCTTCGAGGATCGACTTCAAGTACCGCCGGTCCCGGCGCGCCTCCAGCTCCCAGACGGTCATCGCGCGTCGCGAGTTCAGCCGGTTGGGGCCATAGAAGGAGAGGTCGTCGAAGAGCACGCCGTCCAGCGTCACCTCGGCCAGCGGCCCGGCGCCGGCCAGCAGCGGGCGCAGCAGCCGCAGGTCGATGCGGATGGGGAACGTCTCGCCGGGCTTCACGTCCAGGCTCGGCGCCGACAGCGACGCCTTCCCGCCGGGCGTGACCTCCTGGGCCCGGACCAGCAGCGTCACCCCCCGAATGCGGCGCGGGCTGGCGTTGCGTAGAGAGAGCGAGGTGCGCAGGTCGAGAACCAGCGCGCCGCCGCGCGCTTCGGTCCGCGACTCGCCCCAGTCAGCCGAGACCACCGTCACGGGCGAATCCCCCGGGAAATCGACCTTCACCGAGTTGGCCGGACGCGGCGCCTGCGCCCAGCCGGCCAGAG
>JBEKLW010000177.1:0-5882 GCA_050008815.1 Bryobacteraceae bacterium | reverse complement strand
GCCCAGCCGGCCGCATTGGCCCGCTCGGCGCGGCGCGAGGCGGCCACCTCGGGACGCGACGTCGTGCTGGTGGACACCGCCGGCCGGTTGCACATCGACGAGCAGTTGATGACGGAGCTTGAGCAGCTCAAAGAGCTGCTGACCCCGACCGAGATCCTGTTTGTCGCCGATGCCATGACGGGCCAGGACGCGGTGAAGTCCGCCGAGGAGTTCCACAAGCGGCTGGGCATCACCGGAGTGATCCTGACCAAGATGGACGGCGATGCCCGCGGCGGCGCGGCGCTGTCGATCCGGACGGTTACGGGCCAGCCGATCAAGTTCGTCGGCACCGGCGAGAAGTCCGACGCCATCGAGCCGTTCCACCCCGACCGCGTGGCCTCGCGCATCCTCGGCATGGGCGACATGCTCTCGATGATCGAGAAGGTTCAGGAAGAGATCGACGAGAAGCAGGCCGAGGAAATCGGACGGAAGCTGATCGACAACGATTTTACGCTGGAGGACTTCCGCGACCAGATCCGGCAGCTTCGCAAGCTGGGCCCGCTGGAGTCGGTTCTGTCGATGATGCCGCAGGTGGGGATGTTCAAGGACTTGCAGAACGTCAAGGTGGAGGAGAAGGAAATCACGCGCGTGGTGGCGATTATCGACTCGATGACGTTGCGGGAGCGTGCGCACCACATGATTATCAACGGCTCCCGGCGCCGCCGCATCGCTTGCGGCAGCGGGACCACGGTGCAGGAGGTCAACCGCCTCCTCCGGCAGTACGCACAGATGCGCAAGATGATGAAGAGTTTCTCGAGCGGTTTTCTGGGGAAGAAGCTCGGCAGGATGAAGCTGCCGGACGTCCTGGGCATGACGGGACGGCGGCCCTAGCGGCGGCCCCGGAGGAAGAGATTCAGGAGTGAAACACTGAGTATGCTGATGATTCGGTTGGCGCGCTTCGGCGCGAAGAAGAAGCCGTCCTACCGCGTGGTGGTGATCGAGAAGGAACAGGCGCGGAACGGCCGCGCCGTCGAGGTGGTGGGGCTCTACAACCCGGTGGGCAGCCCGCCCGTGGTCAGCCTCAAACACGACCGCATCGCGCACTGGATGCGCGCCGGCGCCCAGCCGTCAGCCACCGTGGCCCGGCTGCTGGAGAAGCACCCGGCGCCGGCGGCGGAGCCGGAGCCGGTCGCCTAGCGCGCCTTCTTCGCCGCGGCCGTGACGGGGCGCGGTTAGAGAGCTGCGGCAGGTTGCCGGCGGGGCGTGCCGCCTCGCGATTCCGGCAGCCTGAGGTCCCCCCGCGGGGAGGAGCGCGCCGAGGACCGCCGCGCGCGCGGCGTTCGTTCGGGATGGAGCGGTCCCGATTGGGGGAATGCTATGATCGAGGCACGCGAGGAGGCGCTGGGATGTCAGGGATGAGAGAACTCGTGGAGGAGATCGCCAAAGCTCTGGTCGACATCCCCGACCAAGTTTCGGTGAACGAAGTAGAAGGCGAGCAGGTCACGGTCCTGGAACTGCGCGTGGCTCCGACTGACCTGGGGAAGGTCATTGGGAAGCAGGGACGAACGGCGCGGTCGATACGAACCATTCTGGGGGCCGCCGGCATGAAGCTGAGCCGGCGATTCACGCTGGAGATCCTGGAGTAGCATCTGGAAGCGCCGGTCCCTGACAGCGGTGAAGGGTGGGTGGCCATAGCCCTGCTGGGACGTGCCTGGGGCAGGCGGGGCGAGCTGCAGGCCGTCTCGCTGAGCCGCGGCCTGGAGCGGTTCCGCGAGCTGCGGGAGGTCTTTCTTTTCGGCGGCGAAGGCGCTCCCGGCGCGGAACGGCGGTTTGAGGTCGAGTCCGTCTGGGAACACCGCGGCCGGTTGGTGCTGAAGTTCCGCGGCGTGGATTCGATAGCGGACGCCGAGACCCTGCAAGGCGCCGAGGTGAGAGTGCCGCGCTCGCAACGCGCTCCCTTGGAGGCCGGCGAATACTATCAGTCGGATCTGATCGGCTGCCAGGTGGTGGAGCGCGCCACTGGCGAGCCGGTCGGAACCGTCAGCGGGTGGCGGGAATGCGGCGGCCCGCTGCTCGTCGAGGTCCGGGCGGCGGAGCGGGCCGAACCGATCCTGGTGCCATTCGTCAGGGCGATCTGCGTGGAGATAGATGTGGAGCGGCGGCGGATCCTGGTGGATCTGCCGGAAGGCTTGAAGGAACTGAGCGGCGGATGACCTTCGAGGTACTCACGATTTTCCCGGAGTTCTTCCGGGGCCCGTTCGAGCACGGCGTGGTGGGGCGCGCGCGCCAGGCCGGGCGGCTGGACATTCGCGTGCACGACTTGCGGGATTGGACTTCCGACCGGCACCGCACGGTGGACGATCGCCCCTTCGGCGGCGGCGAGGGCATGCTGCTGAAGGCCGAGCCGGTGTTTCTGGCGGTCGAATCGATTTGGCCCGAGCGCGGACCAGACCGGAAAGTGGTGCTGCTGTCGGCCTCCGGGCGGCTGTTTGACCAGAGGACGACTCTGCGGTTCGCGGAGCTGAGCGGCCTACTGTTGATCTGCGGGCGATACGAAGGAGTGGACGAACGCGTGGCCGAGCGCCTGGCCGATGAAGAGATCTCGATAGGCGATTACGTGCTGAGCGGCGGCGAGTTGGCCGCCGCCGTGGTCATCGACGCGGTGGCGCGCCTGTTGCCCGGAGTGCTGGGCAACGAGGCATCCTCCCGGAATGAGTCCTTCAGCGGCGGGCCGCTGGCCGAACCGGCCCGGCCGGGTGATAATAGAGACTCCGGCCTCTTGTTGGACTGTCCGCAGTATACGAGGCCGGCCGAGTTTCGCGGCTGGAAGGTGCCCGACGAGCTGCTCAGCGGGCACCACGAGCAGATCCGCCGCTGGCGCGAGCGGGCAGCGCTGGAGAAGACCAGGCGGCTGCGGCCGGACCTGCTGGAGCGGGGGGCCTTCCAGAGCCGTCCGTTCCAGAGCGAACAGAAGCAACCGTCCGAGCCGGCTGCCCCGGCCGGGCTGAAGCAGGAACCCGGAGCGGCGGCCGATGCGCCCGCCGGGTGCAACCAGGAACCCGAGCTGGCGGCCCCAGCCCCGGCCGGGCGAGACAACCATGAATAACTCGCTATTACAGAATTACAGCAACAGCCAGAAGCGCACCGACGTGCCCCAGTTCCGCCCGGGCGACACCGTCCGGGTGCACGTGAAGATCCGGGAGGCCGACAAGGAACGGCTGCAAGCCTTCGAGGGCACGGTGATCGCGCGCAAGAACACCGGGCTGGGCGAAACGATTACGGTCCGCAAGATCAGCTTTGGCCACGGCGTCGAGCGGATTTTCCCGCTGAACGCGCCGGTGATCGACCACATCGAGGTGCTGCGCACGGGCAAGGTGCGGCGGGCGAAGCTGTACTACCTGCGCGGGCTGAAGGGCAAGGCGGCTCGTCTGAGAGAGCGCGAGTAAGTTGCTTGCCGCAGCCAGGCGCGGATACCGATGCACGGCGGCTATGGAGCGCGAGCTCCGCGGCTCGGGGTATGCGCTGGTGGCCGGAGCCGACGAAGCCGGCCGCGGCTCGCTATTCGGCCCGGTGTTCGCCGCCGCGGTGATTCTCTCGCCGGAGCGCCCCATCCGCGGCCTTCGCGACAGCAAGGAACTCAGCGCCGGGCGGCGCGAAGAGCTGGCGGCGGAGATCCACGAGCGCGCCTGGGCTTGGGCCGTGGCCTCGATCGATGCTTTCCTGATTGACCGCATCAACATCTACCGGGCTTCCTGCCTGGCCATGGCACGCGCCATCGAACGACTGGAGCCGGCGCCCGACTATCTGCTGCTGGACGCCGTGCGGCTGGACCTGCCGCTGCCGCAGAGGCGCGTGGTTCACGGTGACGCGCGGTGTCAGGCCATCGCGGCGGCCTCGATTCTGGCCAAGACCGAGCGCGACGCCTGCATGAGCCAGTGGGATGAGGTGTATCCGCAGTACGGCCTGGGCCGCCACAAGGGCTACGCCACGCCCGAGCACGCCGGGGCGCTGGCAGCCTATGGCCCGACCCTCCACCACCGCTTCAGCTTCGAGCCCGTGCACGCCGCCTGTTCCGCGTCGCTCCGAGCGGTGCTGGCGCTGCGCGAGCGATTCCATTTCTGCTGGGAACCCCCGTCCGGGCTGGAGGCGGACGCGGGCGCCGCGGACGCCGGCGTTGCTTCCGGACCGGCGCGGCATGCCTTTCGGGCCTGGCCGGGCCGCTGTCCGGAGGCGCGCGCATGGCAGTGAGCCAGCCCGATCCAGCCGCGTTGGAGGTTTCGCCGCGTAGCTGGCGCCAAGTGCTGGCCACAGCCCTGCTTTCCCTTGTGTGCTTCGAGATCGGCGCGTGTCTGCTCCTCTTCCCCTGGCTGGATCTGTGGCGCCAGAACTACTTCGCCACGCTGAGCCCGGGTTGGTCCGAGCTGTGGGGCAACGCCTACTTCCGCGGCGCCGTCAGCGGCCTGGGGCTGGTGAACATCGCCATCTCGCTGGTGGAACTCTTCCGGCTGAATCGCCTCTGGTGGCGCCGCCCGTGACCGTAATCCGTCCGCAAGAACGGGCAGCGGGCACGGACTCAGACTACGGGGGCGGCACCCTGGAATGCGACCTCCACGCCCGGGGTGCCGCCGGCGCTCGCCGTAGGGCGGGCACTCCTGCCTGCCGCGTCGCCACTCCTGGCGACGCAGGGCGAATGCGGGGACAGGTCCGGGAAGCGTTGCGCCAGACGTCGGCTGTCCGTCTACGGATGCCAAATGACGGCAAAACCGACGCTCGAAACAGTCCGATTGCGGATGCCAAACGACGGCAAAGTTCGCGCCACAAAGTGGAGGCCGCGCCGACCTACAGACGGATCACGCCTGTGAGAGTCCTCCGGTTCGGCCCCGGTCATCCGCTACAATGAAATGTCGAGCTGGACTGGAGGAGGTTTGTGAACCGAGATAGAGCGACTCTGACCGAGCAGGCGCCGCCCAAGAGCGTCCCCCGCCGCAGCGAGCCCCGCCGCAACGCCATCGCGGAGTGGACGGTCACGATTGTTCTGCTGCTGTTCGGCACCACCACGCTGGTGCAGGCATTCGTCATCCCGACCGGCTCGATGGAGGATACCCTCCTAATCGGCGACCACCTGCTGGTGGACAAGCTGGCTTACGCGCCCATGGGCTCCCTCAGCCGGCGCGTGCTTCCGTACAACGACGTGCGCCGCGGTGACATTATTGTCTTTCGCTACCCGGTGGATATCCGGCAGACGTTTGTCAAGCGCATCATCGGCATCCCCGGCGACCGGATCCGCATCGTCAACCGGCAGGTCTACCGCAACGGGGAGAGGCTATACGAGCCCTACACGTTTTACAGGGACGCCGAGCGCACGGATCCGTATCGGGACAACTTCCCGAGTGCGCCGGTCTACCAGGTCTCCGGGCGGGCTCGCGAGATGCTTGAACGCAATGTGGAGAATGACGAAGTGGTCGTGCCGCCGGACAACTACTTCGCCATGGGCGACAACCGCGACTCCTCGCTCGACAGCCGCTACTGGGGTTTCGTACCGCGTGAGAACATAATCGGCAAGCCGCTGATCATCTACTGGTCCTACGAGGCGTCGACGGAAGCGCTGGCCGGCCCGACCATCTCGGTCGATCATTTCTTCGACCTGGTCCAGCACTTCTTCACCAAGACCCGGTGGCGCCGCACGTTCATGCTGGTGCATGGGCATGTTGGGTAAAGACTCCCGGCCTTGACAACGAGCCTGGTCACGGAAACACGGAATCAGCAGCCGGCGCCGGCCGTCGAGGCCGCGCCGCGCCGGAATTCGGTGTCGGAATGGACCCTGACGGTCCTCCTGGTGCTGTCCCTCATCATGCTGCTCGGGCAGGCGTTCGTGATCCCGAGCGTCTCGATGGAGGACACGC
>JBEKLW010000176.1:0-5889 GCA_050008815.1 Bryobacteraceae bacterium | reverse complement strand
GTTGGCCGGACGCGGCGCCTGCGCCCAGCCGGCCAGAGCGACCGCCAGCGCCAGCGCCAAGTTACTCCGCATAGACATGGCTGATCGTCACCTGTCCGGTTTCGCCGTCCACGTAGCGCGAGCGCACCGACTCGCCGCGCACGCTGAACACCACCTCTTCGGCGCGCGGGTGGAGGAGCCGGAACCCCCGCCCATCCCGCTCCAGGCCGATACCCGCCGGGCCCGCGTCAAGGACCACCGGCGACAACCCGGCGCCGGGTGCCGGCAGCGGCCGCAGCGGCGGCGGCAGGCTTTGCAGTATCCAGCCCGCCACAACCACCAGCAGCACCGGAAGCGCCAGCGCCGGCGCCCGCCACGGCATCCCGAACCGCTCCCAGGCCGGCTCGCCGGCACGCTGGCTCGCGGCCAGGCCCCGCCGGACGTTGACCGTCACTTTCGCGGCCAACTCGCTCCAGTCAACACCGGCTGGCAGCTCGCCGCGCTCGCCCTCCAGAAACTCCCTCAACCGGCGGAACTCGTCCACCTCGCCTCTGCACTGCAGGCACCGCGGCAAGTGCCTGGCCACGCGAAAGCGCGCCCACGGGCCGAGCTCGCCCCCGGCGTACAGCGCCAGCCTGGCGTTCGTGGGGTGGCTCACGGCTTCCTCCTGCTCAGGTAACGGCGGAACTTCACCCGGGCATTGGCGATATGGGAGCGCACGGTCGCCTGGGAGCAGTGCAAGTGCCGGGCTACCTCCTCGGCGGGCAGGCCCTCCACGTCGCGCAGCAGCAGCGCCGCGCGCTCGCGCGCCGTCAGCACCTGCAAGCCCTCCTCGAGGATCGTCTCGCGCTCGGCGCGCAGCAGGAGCTGCTCGGGACTCTCCGAGGGCGCGCTGCTCACCGGCTCGGGCAGGTCCTCTACGTCGCAGAACGTCACCCGGCCGTGCCGGCGCAGGAAATCGATGGCCGTGTTGGTGGCGATCCGGCTCAGCCAGTGGGTTGCCTTTTCCGTCTCCTTGAGCTGCTCCTGCCGCTGCAGGGCCTTGATGAAAACCTCCTGGGCGAGATCCTGGGCGTCCGCCACATTGCCCACAATCCGGTAGATCAGCAGGAAGATCCGGCGCAGGTTCTCGGAGATGAACCGGCTCTGCCACTCCAGCGAGTCGCGCAGGACCGGCTCGACAGCTTCGCTCATAGGCAGAACAAGCGTAACCATGCGTCTTCAACTGGATGACGCACGGCGGGACCCCGGCGTGGAGCGCAGAATGCGCCCGGGCGGGGGGAAAGCACCTGAAACCCGTGGTTTGCGATCCGCAGCCGCATGCAGGGCGCCATTCCCATAGTACAGGAGACCCGTCGCGGAGGCGGTCTTCCGGGGCTGGCCCGGAGCGAGGCGCCCACCCTCGCTGCTGGTATCCGGTCAGCGCACCCGACGGTTACGCCATCTGGTGCTGATGACGGTACCGGTCCGCTATCGCCTGCATCTGGTCTTTGAGCCGCAGCTTCAGCTTCTTGATCCGGGTCTCCTCCAACTGCTCTTCCGGAGTCAGGTAGTTCCGGGAGGCCAGGGCCTCCAACTGCTTCTTGTACTGGCAGTGCTCGGAAGCCAGACGGCGAAACTCATCATCGGTCGCCATCAGGTGCGCCTTCATCTCGTCCGGATTCAGGGGCATAGGCAGTGATACTCCTCGTTGTGAAGTCGCCAGGCCGGTAATCTCGGTGGGCTCGTAGGCTCGGTGAGTGGATGCCAAAGCATCATTCCTACGGTACTTCGGGCCGGGAACCTACCCACCCGGCCGCAATTGAACGTTAGCACGATTGCAGCCGCATTACAACCGCGGTTTCACCGGTGTCCTGGTAGTATTCGGCCCGAGTGGCTACGTCCTCGAAGCCCAGTCTTTTGTATAAGTTGCGGGCTGGCACGTTAGACTCGCGCACCTCCAGATACCACCGGCCGGGCTGGTGGCCCATTACCTCCCGCATCAGGCGCGTGCCCACCCCCCGGCGCCGCACCTCCGGGTCCACCACCAGGCTGAGCACCTCCCACTCCGCCTCCGCCAGCGCCCGGCAGACGACGAAACCGATCACGCGCCTCCCGATCACAGCCACCAGGCAGTCGTAGGAGAGGTAGGTGTGCGGCTCCCAGAGCACCGCGCCGGGCGAGGCCCGCTGGATCCGGTCGAGGTCGGGGATATCGCTCCCCGCAGCGCGCCGCACGCTCACGGGGAGGTCGATCAGCTCGTGGTACAGCCCGCAGCGGCGCCTCCCCAGCGCCTCCCAACCCGCTTCCGATTGAGGCAGGTCCTCAGCGCCGACGACCCGGCGAAACCGCCGCAGGACGTACCACTCGTACCAGCGCCAGCGCCAGCCGTACCGGCGGGTGCCCGCCGCGCCCTCCGGCTCGTCCAGGACCAGCACGTCACCTCCGTAAGAGGCCAGGGCGAGGCCTTCGACCTGCCGCAGAGCGGCCTCGAGTTGGTGCGGCAGCGCGTCCCAGAGCACCTGCATCAGCTCAGAACGGTTCGCATTCACCTCGGGCGGGCGGAGCGTGAACCGGCCTGGCGCACCGCCGCCGGGCCTCGGAACCAGCACTACGCGGGCGCAGAAGTCGAGCAGCGGCTCGCAGT
This sequence comes from Bryobacteraceae bacterium, assembly GCA_050008815.1. Classification (GTDB taxonomy): domain Bacteria; phylum Acidobacteriota; class Terriglobia; order Bryobacterales; family Bryobacteraceae; genus JBEKLJ01. The sequence continues at coordinate 3,284 of JBEKLW010000176.1, read as the reverse complement.
CCGCCTCCTCGCCGTCGGCAAAGGCGAACAGCAGCACGTCGAACTCGCTGGCGGTCTGGCGAAGCAGGTGGAAGGTGCGGGCGGCGCCAGGGTCAGCCCGCGGGCAGGGCAAGCACGGCCAAAGCACGGCGACGCGCCGCCGTTGCGGGGAGAACGGCCGGCCTTCCAGCACCCGCCACGCCGCGGGCTGCGCGGAGCCATCGCCGTGGCCGGGCATCAGCCGCGCAGGCCGCAGCAGAATCCGGTCCAGGGGCACGCTTCGACAGGATAGCAGAGGGCGCGGTCGAAGGCGTGTGAGAGCATCGGGCTAGAACCCTTCCCAGACGAAGGCTGGGAAGTGGTGCAGCGTCCTGAAGCCCACGTTCTCGTAGAGCCGTACGGCATTCTCATTGGCGGTGGTCACGGTGAGGCTGACTCGTCGCGCACCCGTTTCCGCCAGCGACTCCAGCGACCGGCGCAGAAGCTCGTAGCCGACGCCCTGGCCGCGCAGGGCCGGCGAGACGCAGATCTGGGTGACGTGGCCGACGTCCTCGGCGACCATGCTGGTGAGGGAGACGCCACAGACGCGGCCGCTGGCCGAGTCCAAGGCCACCCAGGCAGCGGGCTCGAAGAAGGCGCCGCAGCCGGGATACTGGACGATGTTGAAAAGAAAGCGGCGAGCGCCCTCTGCCGAGCGGTACTGGTCGTTGATCTGGCTGTCGATGTGGCCGCGGTAGGCGGCGGCGATGAGATGGGCGGCCTCGTCCTGGCGGCGTTCGCTCCAGTGATCGAAGAGCATGCCCGCGGCGCGGCGCGCAGGCAGGCGGGAGACGCCGCCCAGGTCGTAGAGCATGAAGTTGCGGCGGTGCATGCAGCCGTAAGGCGCCGCCGGGAGCTGGCGTTGCGGGTCGGCGCGAGCGAGCATCAACTGCGCCTCGACGCGACGAATGCCGCGGGTAGGCATGAGCCGCCCCAACACAGCTTCGAGCAGGCTGCGCTCGTTCTCGGCGGTGCGGAACTTCGCGCGCAGATAGAGGTCGCCAATGAGGCCCTTGTGCTCCTCGGAAACGGAATAGGCGTAGCCGGCGACTTCGGCCCCGGCCAGCAGGGCGAAACCGCTGAGCGCGCGGACCTCGATGAAGCGGCGGACGAGATCGGCCGAGGCGCGGAAGTCCCAGGCGAGCTGCTCGCGCCAGGCGAGGGTTTCCTCCTCCAGCAGGGGCTCGAGCTCGTCCACGCGGACCTGCCAGAGATCGACCAGCTCGGGCGCCCGAGTCTCCGGCAGCGCGGCCATGACCGCATTATAGCGGGCCAATTGGGAGACATTCGCCCCGATTGCAGGCAAAAAGAGGCGCGTAGGCAAAGCGCTAGCGCTTCAGTGCGATCTCGAGGCCGCCCACGATCGCGCGGCCGGGCATGATGACGCCGGCGATCTCCTCGTAGCGGGTGTCCGAGAGGTTGGTGAACTGCACGAACGGGCGGACGCGCCGCTCGGTCCAGGCGGCATAGGCGTCCCAGACGGCGTAAGGGGCGCGGCCACGCCGATTCTCGACGCCCAGCCGCGTGCGCGCGATCAGGCCGCGCGGCAGGGCCGCCTGCCAGGCGACCGTGGCGGCGTGAGAGGGGTAGTTGAAGACGTACTTCGATAGCAGCCCGCTCAGCGCGGCCTGCGAGCCGGCCAGCGCCGTGTAGCGCACCTCGATCTGCTGGGCCCGGGCCGGCGCCATCGTGAAGGCGGCTTCCGCGCCCGTGAACCGGAGCTCGCCGATGTTCACGGCGCGCCAGGGCTCGGCGGTGGTCCGCCGCACGTAGTCGATGCTGTTGCTCTCGCGCCGGTGAAACACGGTCAGCGACGCGTGCAGGGAGCCGGGGCCGAACCAGTCGGCGCCGGTCTCATAACTCCAGGCCCGCTCGGGACGCAGCTCGGGCGAACCGATGTTGGCGGGATCGCTGTAGTACAGCTCGGTGTAGGTCGGGATGCGGAAGGCGCGGCTGGCGCTGGCGCGCAGCTTCCAATGTTCCGAGAGCCAGGCGCCGCCGGCGATGGTCGGGGAAAGCTCCCCCGAGAACCGGCGCCAAACTTCCTCGCGCGCGCCGATCGAGAATGAGAACCGCCGCAGCGCGCGAAAATCCAGCGTGCCGTAGACCGCCGCGCGCCCGCGCTCGTGCCGGCCCAGGTTGGTGCTCAAGATCGAATCGGTCGAGCCCTCGACGCCGTAATGCAGGGTGGTGTTCGCCGCCAGAGGCTCGCGGCGCCGCACGGAAGCCTGGAACATCTCGTCGGCGTGATGGTTGGTGTAGCGCTCCGGCTGGTAGCGGTAGAGCACGAACAGGTCGCTGTGCCGCCGGAAGGCGAAGGCGGCGTGCGTGCGCTCGCCGAGGTCCTGCTGGATGGAAGCGAACCAGGTCTTGGTGTTCTCCCAGGAATTGAAGTTCCCGTAGAACTGATCGGCGCCGAAGGGGCGGTCGCTGTAGCCCGCGACGAGGCTGGTCCCGCCGAGCGCGGAGCGCAGGAAGCCGGTCGCGGCCAGCGTCAGGTTGCGGTAGTCGCGGTCGGGCCGGAAGCCGGAGGAGAAATCGCGGGAGGCCGTCAGTTGCCCGGCGCCGCGGCCGAATGCGCCGGCCAGGAGCAGGCTCTCCTGGTTGACTCCGAAGTTGCCGGCGGCGACGCGCAGCCGCGCCTCGGTGGCCTCCGGCGGCTGCGTGACGATGTTGACCGCGCCGCCCACGGCGTCCGAGCCGTAGAGCGTCGAGCCGGCGCCGCGCAGCACCTCGACCCGCGAGATGGCCTCCAGCGGGAGCGGCAGATCCAGGCTGTGGTGGCCGGTCTGGACGTCGTTCAACCGCATGCCGTTCAGCAGCACCAGCGTCTGCCCGAAGGTGCCGCCGCGGATGGAGAGGTCGGTCTGCACGCCGTCGGGCGCGCGCCCGCGCAAGTCGAGCGAGGGATCCAGCCGCAGCAGATCGGCCAGCGAACCCGCCAGCAGCGCACGGTCCTGGACCGGCAGCAGGACCACCGAGCGGTCCGCCTCATCCAGCGGGATGAGATCGGCGGCGCCGGTGACCACCACCTCGTCCCGGCGGACCACCTGGGCTGCGGCCACCGCCGCCGCGAGCGTGAATAGAAGAACAGAGCGCCCAGTGAGTGACATCGATGCCAGAGCCTGCCTCGGGGTATAAGTACTCAACCCGATCTTCTCACACGCCTTCGGCTGCGGCTTGCGGGAGGCCGGCATCTTCTGCGTTGCGCTCGGGGTGAGTCCTCGACGTACTGTTCAAGTACGCCTGCGGGCTCACCCCGTCGC
>JBEKLW010000175.1:0-6231 GCA_050008815.1 Bryobacteraceae bacterium | reverse complement strand
TCAAAGGCTACCGGACGCTCACCGCGTTCCTGGATGGCCGCGTGTGGATCAACCCCAGCGGCACCCCCGCGCTCGCTACCGGCGGCACAGGCGACATCCTCACCGGCACGATCGCCGGCCTGCTGGCGCAGTTTCCCCAGAACGCCGAGCACGCCATCGCCGCGGCCGTCTACATCCACGGGCTGGCCGGGGAGCTCGGCGCGGCCGAGTTGGGCGAGCAGGCGCTGATGGCAACCGACCTGCTCCGCTACTATCCCGCGGCCATGGACGCCTGCCGCCAGTGACGATCTACCGCACCGCCTCGGAGGAGGAGACGATCGCGCTGGGCGCGCGGCTCGCGGCGGCCAGCTGGGCGCGGGCAAGACCACCCTCGCCAAGGGCATCGTCAAGGGCCTCGGCGCGGCCGCGCCCGAGGAGGTCTCCAGCCCCACCTTCACCCTCGTCCACGAGTACGGCGCCGGGCCCCGCGTCTACCACATCGACCTCTACCGCATCGAGAACGCGCGCGACCTGGCCACGCTCGGGCTGGATGAGCTGCTCGAGCGCGACGCCGCCGTGCTCGTCGAGTGGGGCGAGCGCTTCCCCGCTCTCTGGCCGCCCGGCCGCCTGGAGATTCGTCTGGAGCACGCGGGCGAGGAGGTGCGCGAGATCCGGATCGATTGGTAGTAATGCCTGGCTGGCCCGATTTTCTCACAGCGTTCGAAGCGAGGCGCCGCCTGAGGCGTCCCGCACTTGGATTCTCAAATGGGTTCACTCAAGCTGCTTCTTGAAAAACTGAGGCGTATACTTATTGCCGAGCGGCCGACCCAGAAATCCTCGAGCTTCGGGTCTCCCGGTAGTTGCGCCCATTTGACCAATCGGGAGGAAAGACAGTTGTTCCGGATCGACCTCGACTATGCGATTCATCCCGTTCCACGCTGGGGGTATGGTCGTCCCCGCCATGCCGGGATTAGCCAGATCCTTGAGGGGGGTCGTGCATCGTATGGCGGACGTCTAAACGACATTCTGGCGAATGCCGACTACCTTCGAGCCATTCCGCTGGAGGAAGACCCGGCCCGCCCGTACGAACCTTTTTGGCGCAACGGCTTCCTCCCGGGCCTGGACGTCGCTGCTCTATACTCCTTCATCCGCCAATCGAACGGCGCGCGCTACGTGGAAATCGGTTGCGGCAACTCCACCCGCGTTGTGCGTCGCGCTATCCGTGACCACCAGCTCAGGACCTCCGTCATCTCGATCGATCCGGAGCCGCGCGCCGAGATCGACGCGATCTGTGACCACCTGATCCGGAAGCCCTTAGAGTATGCGGATCTTTCCGTGTTCGACAAACTGGGCGCGGGCGACATCGTCTTCTTTGACGGCTCGCATCGAGTGTTCATGAATTCCGATGTCACTGTTTTCTTCCTTGACGTCCTCCCGCGCCTGCGTCCCGGAGTGCTCGTGCAGATTCACGATATCTTCTGGCCGGACGACTATCCGGAAGCGTGGACTTCCCGTTGCTATTCCGAGCAGTACATGCTCGCCTGTTACCTGCTCGCACAACCGCATTTCCTTGAGGTGATTCTCCCAAACAACTTCGCATTCACCGACCCGGCCCTGAGTGAGTTGGTAGCCGAATTGTGGCGCCGCGTGGCGCTACCCGGGATTGAGCCGCAAGGCGGTTCCTTCTGGCTCCGTGTCCGGTCCCACTAGGCTGGATGTTTCACCAGCAATCTGCTGTGGCGCGCGACGGCAGCCCGTGGCACGGGTGGGCGGTTACAAATGCGCGGTGCACCTCAGGGCTAGCGCGGCTCTCGGACTGCGGCTCCGGAAGCGCGAAGTCAGCCCGCTGCGGGGGGTGAGACCGCTCAGCCCAGGTGGGGCTGGAGCATCTTGACGACCTCGGGCTTGCCGACGGCGCCCACCCGCTGGTCCACCACGCGGCCGCCCTTGAACAGTAGCAGCGTCGGGATGCCCTGGATGCGGTAGCGCATCGCCGTCCCGCCGTTCTCGTCCACGTCGAGCTTGCCGACCTTCAGCCTGCCCGCGTATTCGCCGGCGATAGCGTGCACCGTCGGCGCCATCATCTTGCAGGGGCCGCACCACTCGGCCCAGAAATCGACCAGGACGGGAATCTCCGACCCCAAAACCTCGCTATCGAAATTCGAGTCCTGGAACGTCAAGACGTTGCTGTCTGCCATTACGAGTCACCCTCCCAGTGAGATCCCGGCCCAGGTCCGGCCGGAGCTCTCAAACACCCAAGATGCAAAATCGCGGACCTGGGGTTCAAGGAGCCGCCCGCGCGCCCCTCTACCCACACAGCCGCCGGTAAAGCTCCGAGTACCGCGCCGCCGAGGCGTTCCAGGAGTAGTCCTGACGCATGCCGGCCAGCATCATCGCGGTCCACCGCTCGCGGTCCTGCCAGGCCTCCAGCGCCGCGCGCAGGGCGCCCATCATGGCCTCGGCGGTGTACTCGCGGAACTTGAAGCCGGTGGTCTCATCAATCGTGTCCTCCAGCCCGCCAGTGGCGCGCACTACCGGCACCGTGCCGTAGCGCAGGCTGTACATCTGGTTGAGGCCGCAAGGCTCGTACAGGCTCGGCATGAGGAAGATGTCGGCGCCAGCCTCGATTCGGTGGGCCAGCGGGTTGTCGAAGCCGATTCTCGCGCCGGCGCGCTCGGGATGCTCGGCGCTCAGCCGCCTCAGCAGCGCCTCGTACTCGGGGTCGCCGATCCCCAGCGTGACGAAGCTTGCGTCCTCCCGCAGCAGTTCGTCCGCGGCCTCCTCGATCAGGTCGAAACCCTTCTGGCCCGCCAGCCGCGACACCATGCCGATGAGCGGCCACTCGATCCGCTCCGGCGGCAGGCCAAAGGCCTCCAGCAGGTCGGCTTTGCACCGGCGCTTTCCCTCCAGGTTCTCTGGCGAATACCGCGCGACGATGTGGGGGTCGCTGGCCGGGTCCCACTCCGCGTAGTCCACCCCGTTGAGAATCCCCGTGACCGTCTCGCCGCGTGCCTTCAGCACGCCGTCCAGTCCGAAGCCCAGCTCCGGCATCTGGATCTCCCGCGCGTAGGTCGGGCTGACGGTCGTTATGGCATCGGCCGTCTGAATGCCTCCTTTGAGCAGGTTCACTTTGCCGAAGAACTCCAGGAATGCCGGCGTGAACAGATCGGGGTCGAGTCCGATCCGCGGTAGGATCGCCGGCGCGAACAGGCCCTGGTAGCCCAGGTTGTGGATGGTCAGCACGATGGGCAGGCCCAGGAAGGTGGGATCGGCGCCGAAGACCGTGCGGGCGTAGATGGGCGCCAGCGCCGCCTGCCAGTCATGGCAATGAATGACCTCCGGCCGGAATACGTGGCGGATGATGGTCAGGGCCACGCGCGACAGCACGGCAAAGCGGATGGGGTTGTCGGGGTAGTCGCCCGAAGCATCGCCGTAGAGGCCCTCGCGGTCGTACAGCGAAGGACAATCCACCAGGAAGTAGGGAACCTCCCGATCCGTCGCCCGGTATACGTTCAACGTATACTGCTCCGCGCCGAGCCATACGCGCAGATCCTGGTAGGTGCACGGCAGGCCTTCGAGCGAGATGCCGCGATACCGCGGCATGAGGACCGCGACGTCCTCCCCGCGCGCGCGCAGCGTGGCCGAGAGGGCGCCCACGACGTCGGCTAGCCCGCCCGTCTTGGCAAACGGCATCGCTTCGGAGGCAACCATCAGGATCTTCGTCATCGGCGAACCTGCCTCGGTCCATCTTACTGGTTGAAGCCCTGCCGCGGCTGGCCGCAATCCGTCCGTAAGCCGGCGCGGCCTTCACTTTGTGGCGCGAGCTTCAGCTTGCAGCGTCGGCTTCAGCCGACGTCTTCCCGGGCCTGTCCCCGCACTCGCCCTGCGTCGCCAGGAGTGGCGACGCGGCAGGCACGAGTGCCCGCGCTACGGCGAGCGCCGGCTCCACCCGAGGGGTGGATGCCGCATTCCGGCGCACCGTCCCCGCGGCTCGAGTTCGCGCTCTCTGCGCGTTCTTACGGACGGATTGCGGGCTGGTCACGGGAACCCGGCTGCTGCATCATAGGTCCTATGGGGAGGCAACGCGCATGCTCTATGAAGTGACCTCGCAACGCTCGCTCGAGGAGATCGGCCGCCGGCTCCAGGAGTCCGCCGTCCGCCACAAGTTCGGCGTCATCGCGGTCCACGACCTCAAGCAGACGATGCGGAACAAGGGTGTGGAGTTCGACGGGGAGTGCATGGTCTACGAGGTCTGCAACCCGCACCAGGCCAAGCAGGTGCTGGAGGCCAACGGCGCCATGTCGACCGCGCTGCCCTGCCGCATCTCGGTCTACAGAGCTGGCGACGGCTACCGGCTCGCGACCATCCGCCCGACGGCGCTGCTGAGGCTCTTCGATGTCCCCAGCGTCGAACCGGTAGCCCGCGAGGTCGAGCAGGCGCTCATCGAGATGATCGAGGAGGCGGCCTGAGCGCGGGCCGATCCTCAACCGGCGCGCTGGGACGCGGCTTCCACCCCTAGAGCGCCGCGCCGGTTTACGGACGGATTACGGCGGCTTGGCGGCCGGCCCCTCGAGTGTTGTAGAATCAAGTGTTGTCACCTTCGGCGCGCGCCCCTGCGGTGAGCCCGCGGCGTCAGGTGCGCGGGGTACACCTTCCAGAGGCAGTGGCTGCCCGTCACTGAGCGTGGAATACGCCCCAGCAAGACGGAACAGAGGTTCCTATGTACGCAGTGATTCAAACCGGCGGGAAGCAGTACCGTGTCACCCCCGGCGACACAATCCGGATCGAGAAGTTGCCCTGGCAGGTGGGCTCGGATCTCGAGCTGCACAGCGTCCTGGCGGTCTTCCAGGATCCCGGCCAGTTGCTGGCGGGCGACCAGCTCGCGAACGCCAAAGTCCTGGCGACCATCGTCGCCCACGGCCGCGGCGAGAAGATCAAGGTATTCAAGTTCAAGCGCAAGAAGCAGTACAAGCGCACCACCGGCCACCGGCAGGACTACACCGCCGTCAAGGTGACCGGCATCGTCGTTCAGGAGCCCGGCAATGGCGCATAAGAAAGGCTTGGGCAGTTCGCGAAACGGGCGCGATTCTAACGCGCAGCGCCTGGGAGTGAAGGTTTTCGGCGGCCAGGTCGTGCCCGGCGGCTCGATCCTGGTTCGGCAGCGCGGGACCCGCTTCAAGCCGGGCGAGAACGTCGGCCGCGGCAAGGACGACACGCTCTTTGCCAAGATCCCCGGCCAGGTCGAGTTCCACGACCGCGGGCGAATGGGCAAGTTCATCTCGGTCCAGAAAGCGGCCGCCGCGCAGTAGGCGGCTGAGATCTGCCCGGCAGCCGAATCTCGCCGCTGCCGCACGGGCTGCACAGTTCCGCACTGTTTCAACTGCTCCACCGGGTCACCCTAGGCCGGATGTGTCACCACGATCACAGCGAGACGCCGCGCAACTTGAAAAGATGCCGGCCTCCCGCCCGTAATCCGTCCGTAGGAACGGGCGGCGGGCACGAACTCAGGCCACGGGAGCGGTGGGCTGGGATGCGACCTCAACACAGCAGGTGCAGCCGACCCTGGCCGTAGCGCGGGCACTCATGCCTGCCGCGTCGCCACTCTTGGCGACGCAGGGCGAGTGCGGGGACATGCCCGGGCAACGTTGCGCCAGACGTCGGCTGAAGCCGACGCTGCAAGCTGAAGCTCGCGCCACAAGAGTGGAGGCCGCACCGGCTTACGGACGGATTACGGCCCGCAAGCCGCAGCCGGAGGCGTGTGAGAAGATCGGGCTAGCGCCCATGTTCATCGACGAAGTCACCATCCGCGTCAAAGCCGGCGACGGCGGCAACGGTTGCCTCGCGTTCCGGCGCGAGAAGTTCGTCCCCCACGGCGGGCCGAGCGGCGGCGATGGCGGGCGCGGGGGAGACGTGGTCCTGGTCTCGAGCGAGCACCACAACACGCTCCTCCATTTCCGGTTCAACCCCGAGCACAAAGCCGAGCGCGGCCGGCACGGCGAGGGCAGCAACCGGACCGGCCGAGACGGCGTCTCGATCGACCTGCCGGTTCCGGTCGGCACCATCGCCTACGACGCCGCGACGGGCCAACTACTGCACGATTTCACCCGCGCGGACGAGAGGTTCGTGGTGGCGCGCGGAGGCCGCGGCGGGAAGGGCAACCAGCACTTCGCCACACCCACGCACCAGGCCCCCACCGAGCACGAGGACGGCCGCCCGGGTGAGGAGCGGCGCCTGCGGCTCGAGCTGAAGCTG
>JBEKLW010000174.1:0-5894 GCA_050008815.1 Bryobacteraceae bacterium | reverse complement strand
TTCATGGCCGGCATCGCCGAACTTTACGCCCAACGCGGCATCATTCTCAAACCGGTGGACATGAGCGACCTGCTCCTCTACGCCGCCTGGGTCCACGCACGCCGGGGCCTGCGGATGGCTTTCACTCGGCGAAACGGCGGCGCAGCCCCGGGCAATCACGGACGCGAAACCGTGAATGAGTACACTGTTCCGGATGAAATCCAACCTCGCTAACGGGACAGTGCCGCCTCTTCCTTCGGCCGGGGCTTCGGCACCGGCTTGCGCGGCAGCATCTCCGGCCGCGTCGCGGCGTTGTAGACGAAGGAGGCCATGATCGCCGCCGCCTCCATCAGGTCCCCTCTCTGCACCCGATCGTAGGTGTCCATGTTGGTGTGATGGACGCGCGGCTCGTAGTCGAGCGGATCCTGGATGAACTGGAAGCCGGGCAGGCCCACGGCGTCGAAGGAGAGGTGGTCGGTGCCGCGCGTGTTACGGATCGCTATCGTGGTGGCGCCGAGGTCGCGGAACGGCGCCAGCCAGGCCTCGAACACCGGCCGCAGCATGTCGTTGTCCTGGAGGTAGATGCCGCGGATCTTGCCGCTGCCGTTGTCGAAGTTGAAGTAGGCGGAGAGCTTCTCGTACTCCGGCTTGCGCGCCATGGTCTCCCGGTCGGCGAAGTGGGCCGTGACGTATCCGCGCGAGCCTAGGAGCCCCTGCTCCTCGGCGTCCCAGAGCGCGACGCGCACGGTGCGGTCCATCCGCAAGTTCAGCGCCTTGAGAATGCGCACGGCCTCCAGCACCACCGCGCAGCCGGCGGCATTGTCAGCCGCGCCCGTGCCGGCCTGCCAGGAATCCAGGTGCGCGCCGAGCATGACCACCTCGTCCTTCTTCTTACCGCCGGGCAGCTCGGCGATGACGTTGAAGCCCTCGGCGTTGTCGAAAAACTGCGTGCGCACGTCGAGCTCGAGCTTCACCGGGATGTCCCTGGCCAGCAGCCGCGCGATGCGGTTGTAGTGCTCGGCCGCCAGCGTCACTGACACGGGCGGAAGCGGGTCATCCGCTTCGCGGGAGCCGGCGGGCATGGTGAGGATGGTCCCGTCGTCGCCCGACGGGCCTTCCGTGACGACGGCGAGCACGCCCTCCTCCTTGAGGAGCTTTCGCAGCTTCTCGCGCGCCTGGCGGGCGGCCGCCGGGTCGGGGCCTCCGCGCGGGCCGGGCGATTGCCCCGGATCGGGCGCCAGGGCCTGCTGGGCCAGCTCGCTATCGCTGAGCCGGCGCGCGTCGGCCTCCAGATGCAGCTTCAACTCGCGGGGCGAGTCCAGCAGCACGATCTTGCCTTTGAGCTTGCCCTTGTACTGCTCCGCTTCCTCCGGCGTGCGCATGGGTGCGAGCATGGCCGGGCCACTCACCGGTCCCTCGGTCGAGGGCGACCAGGCCAGCGGCACGCCGATGAGCGGCGCTTCCTGAGGCTCGAGCATTTGCGCCGAGAAGCGCGTGTAGCTCCAGCTCCTGCCGAAGGTGCCCCACTTCTCGAGTCGGGGGTCCGCCAGGCCCCATTCCTTGAGCTGCTTGAGAGCCCACTCGGCCGCGCGGTGGTAACTCGGCGAAGCCGCCATCCGCGGGCCGTAGAGGTCGGTCAGGTAAAACAGATGATCCATGACGTGGGAGTTCTGGAACGCCTCGGCCTTGATGCGGTGGACCACCGACAGATCGACCGGCTCCTCCGCGGGGGCCGCCGCAGCCAGGCACAGGGCGACAGCGATACAAGCGGCAGTTGGTTTCATGGCGTGAGAATCGAGCATAGCATTCTGGCGTCATGGCGGCGGTGACGGTTCCCCGACCCGTGCGCCGGCCTGCGCCGGCGTCCGCGCGTGCGATACTGGCGAACAGAGGGGAGACAACTCAATGCTCAAAGCACTTGCATTCGCGGCGGTCGGCGTGCTCGTTATCGGAACCATGCTTCCGGCTGCCGCTGCGCGGCGGAAGACCGACAACAAACTGAGTCCGCCGGCCAGCACCAGCATTACGCTGGGCGGTCACTCGATTACGATTGAGTACAACGCTCCGTCGGCGCGCGGCCGAAAGGTCGAGGGAGGCCTGATTCCTTACGGCCGGGTGTGGCGCACGGGGGCGGATGCGGCGACGACGCTGACAACCGATGCCGACCTGATGATCGGCGACCTACGAGTGCCCAAGGGCGAACACACGATTTTCACGCTCGCCAGCCCCGAGGGGTGGAAACTGGTCATCAACAAGCAGACCGGCCAGTGGGGCACTCAGTACGACCAAGCCCAGGATCTCGGAAGCGTGCCGTTGACGCTGACCACGCTCAGCGCCCCCGTCGAGACGTTCCGGATCACGCTGACAGGCACCGGCCCGGCGTCGGGAACGCTGGCGCTGACCTGGGGCACGACCGAAGCGACCGTGACGGTCAAGTTGGCTGAGTAGGGCGGGGCATTCAGGTTCCTACCGTCCCGCCTGCGCCGCCGGGTCGAGTAGCTCGTTGAGGCGCTGCTCGGAAAGGCCGCTCTTCTCGCGCGCCACTTCGCGCACGGTGCGGCCGGTCGCGTAGGCCTCCTTGGCCAGCGCCGCCGCCTGGTCGTAGCCCAGCTCGACGGCCAGCGCCGTCACCAAAGCGAGAGACTGCTCGACGAAGGCCGCCGCCCGCTCGCGGTCCGCTTCCAGGCCGTCGATCAGCTTCTCCTTGAAATTCCGCGTGGCGTTCGCCAGCAGCTCGATGGATTCAAGCAGGTCATAGGCGATCACCGGCAGCATGACATTCAGCTCGAAGTTGCCCATGGCGCAGGACCACGTAATGGCCGCGTCGTATCCAATCACCTGGGCGCACACCATCAGCAGGCTCTCCGCAATCACCGGGTTCACCTTGCCCGGCATGATGCTGGAGCCCGGCTGGACCGCGGGCAGGCGCAGCTCGCCGATGCCGCAGCGCGGCCCCGAGCCCAGCCAGCGGACGTCGTTGGCAATCTTGGTGAGGGCTACCGCGTAGGTCTTCAACGCGCCGCTCAGGAACGAGACGGCGTCCCTGGCGGCCTGTGCCTCGAAATGGTTGGCCGCCTCGCGGAAGGGCAGGCGCGTGCGCTCGGCCAGCTTCCGGATAACGGCGCGCGCGAAACCCTCGGGCGCGTTGAGGCCCGTGCCAATCGCCGTGCCGCCGAGCGGCAGCTCGTAGATGCCGTCCAGCGCCGCGTGCACGCGCTCGAGCGAGGCTTCCACCTGCCGCGCGTATCCGCTGAACTCCTGGCCCAGGCGCATGGGGACGGCATCCTGCAGGTGCGTGCGGCCGATCTTGATCACGCCGTGGAATTCATGGGCCTTGGCTTGGAGCGATTCGGCGAGCGCGGCCATGGCGGGCAGCAGCTCGTGCCGCACCTGCTCGGCAGCCGCGATGTGAATCGCCGCGGGAATAACGTCGTTCGAGGATTGGCCGCGGTTGACGTGATCGTTCGGGTGCACGCGCACACCGGGCCGGTCGATCTCGCCTCCGGCCAGCGTGGCGATGATCTCGTTGGCGTTCATGTTCGTCGAGGTGCCGCTGCCGGTCTGGAACACATCGACCACGAATTCCGAGTCGTGCTGGCCGGCGGCGACTTGCTCGGCGGCGCGCTCGATGGCGCCGGCGATCGCCGGTTCGAGCTCGCCCAGCTCGCGGTTGGCGGCCGCCGCCGCGCTCTTGATCAGCCCCAGTGCGCGAATGAATGGGCGCGTGAAGCGCAGGCGGCTGATTGGGAAATTCTCGACCGCGCGCTCGGTCTCGGCTCCGTAGAGCGCCTCGGCGGGCACGAGTATCTCGCCCATGCTGTCCCGCTCCGTGCGAAAGTCCCCCATGACTCGATCATAGCGAGCCGGAGCGGAGCAGTGGCTGGCGGCCGTAATCCGGCCGTAACCCGGCGCCGCGGTTGTCGTAGCGCGCGCTCTCAGCGTGCGGCGTCGGCACTCTTGCCGACGCGCGGCGAGTGTAGGGACAGGCCCGGGAAGACGTCGGCTGAAGCCGACGCTGCAAACTGAAGTTCGCGCCACAAAGTGGAGGCCGCGCTGGCTCACGGACCGACTACGGCCGGCGGCCGGCCATCTGACGCGGCGGCTGTTTGGAGCCATGCAGGAGACAGCCCCGACGGAGCCGCCTGGGCGTAAACTGGAAGGCAGACAAGAAGCCAAAATGGAGGTTTTGCCCAATATGCCTCGACTGAATCTGAAACTAGCGGGTCTGCTGTTTCTGACCGTGGCCGCCGCCACCGCTCAGCTCGCCGACAAGGAGGGGTTTAAGGACCCGGCGCTGTTTACGCGCATGCCGCACTACTTCCTTTCGAGCGACGATGCCGTTGTCGATACCCCGTTCGATGGGTTTGAGTTCATGGTCAAGACGGGGAATCAGCGCGTCGAGGGGCATCACCTGCGCTACTACTACAGCTTCGATGAGTCCGCCGGGAACATGCCCAGTTACCTGCAGATCGTCCGGAACTACCAGGCAGCCGCGAAGAGAATCGGCGGGCAGGTCCTCTACGAGGACGCGCGCCGGACGACGATTCGTGTTGCCAAGAGCGGCCAGGAGACGTGGGTCGCGCTCGAGGCGTTCAACGAGGGCAGAGAGTACCAGTTGGACATCATCGAGAAGCAGCAGATGCAGCAGGACGTGGTCGCGAGCGCCGACGCGCTTCAATCCGGCCTGACGGAGGCCGGGCACGTCGAGGTGCCGGGGATCCTCTTCGAGTTCGGCAAGTCGGAGATCCAACCGGCGTCGGAGGCGGCCTTGGCGGAAGTGGCCAGGCTGCTGCAGGCAAATCCGGCGCAGAAGGTGTGGGTGGTCGGGCATACGGACAACGTGGGTTCGGTGGAGAGCAACATGACGCTCTCGGGCGCGCGAGCCGCCGCGGTCGTCAAGGCTCTTGTGCAGAAGGGGATCGATCCGAAGCGGCTGGCGCCGCACGGAGCGGGACCCTACGCGCCAGTGGCTTCGAACGCTACCGAGGATGGGCGCGCGCGCAACCGGCGCGTGGAGTTGGTCGCGCAGCCGTAAGAGCCGGACGTGTCTGCCGCGGGCAAAGCCATTCCTGTCACTAGACTGCAACGGTGGCCGTGTTCGATGTACTAGAGCACCACTGGCACAGCGCCCCTCGCGGTCGAGCCCGTCCGCCGGGTCCATGAAGCAGAGGTGCGGAATCGCCGCCGGCGGCGCTGCGGGCTTTGGCGCGCCCGTGGTGTAGTTCGGCGCGGGCGCGAGCCTCGGCTTCCTTCTGGGTCACATCCGGCTCCGGGATCCGGCCCTGCGCTACCGCATAGGCGTTCTACATCTCCGCGGCAATCTTCCGCAGGTTGCGACGGTTCCGCTCGCGCACCGCCATGGAGAAGAAATGCGCGGGCCACCACGCGAACCAGCGAACCGCATCCTCGCGGCGGACGGGCACAGACGGCATCACGGCCGGCTTGCCCGCCAGCAGGATCACGCTCCGGCGCTCCTGGGAGCCGCGAAAAGTGTCCGTGCGCATGGTGGCTCGGGCGACCGACCTGTAGATGCCGTTTGCCAAGGCTTGCAGGAGTTCTGCCACTGCGAAGCTCACCTCAGGAGTCTGCGGGAGCATTCCACCACGGCCGCCACATTTGCCTCCGGATTGCGCCCCAGGCGGAGGCGTCGAAGCTGGGACCGGCGCAACAACCGGAGGCAGTTCCTCAACCGCGAGGACGCCACGTTGAACTTGGCGAGCAGTTCCCACGCGCTCCGTTCGAGGATGAATTCCAGCCCGTGGAAAAGCCCCAGCCCGACGACACTGTTGGCGACCATCGCCCGCACACCGGCGGACATGCTGGCGGGAAGGCAGGCCGAGATCCACGCAGCGCGCGACCGCAAGCTGGAGGAAGCGCGCCGGTTGCGTCAACAACGTCGGCAGCGGGTGGCGTGA
>JBEKLW010000173.1:0-5922 GCA_050008815.1 Bryobacteraceae bacterium | reverse complement strand
TCTCCGGCGGCGGCACGATCCTGGCCGAATCCGTGGCTGGCGAAGTCCATCTGAAGTCCCGCGGGGGCGCGATCACGATCCGGAATGTCAAGGCGCCGGTCGTGGCCAGGACGCTGGGCGGGAACGTCGTAGTTGAGCGCGCCGCAGGCGGGGTCGAGGTCTCCGCCGGCGCCGGGCTGATCGACATTGTCGAAGCCGGCGGCCCGGTGATGGCCGAAACCGGAACGGGCTCGATCAGCGTGCGCGCGGCCAGCAACGTCCATTGCGAGTCGGGCACCGGGACGATTCAACTCCAGGCTATCTCCGGCGGACTGCACGCCACCACCAAGCTCGGCAGCATCATGGCAAGTTTCGGCGGCGCCAAGGCGCTCCAGGAATCCGCGCTGGCGACCGCGATGGGTGACATAACGGTGTTGATCCCGTCTAACCTTGCGGTGACGGTCGAAGCCATCAACAGGTCCCCGGGCGGGCGCCGCATCGTCTCGGATTTTGCGGAGGTCCGGCCCCGGCTCGAGCAGGGCGCCGCCGGTACGGCGGCCCAAGGCGCCATCAACGGCGGTGGTCCTCGGTTGCAGCTCACGGCTTCGGGCGGAATGATCTACCTCCGTCGCCAGAAGTGATGCTCGCCGCGGACCGGCTGCGGTTCGCGGGGGTGAAGGGAAAGCGCTAGCGCGGCAGCGCACCGGTGGCGCAGGGCCGCGCATCGCGGGTGCAGATAGCATTCGCGCGCAATGCTTGTCAGGAGAATGGCAATGAAACGAGTTTTTGCTTTGGCTGTCCTGTTCGCGTTGGGTATCGGTTCGGCGGTGGCTCAAACCGCGCCGCCCGCCCCGCCCGCGCCTGAGTCCCTGGCTTTGCCGGCCCCCGCGCCCATGGCCGAGCCGGCCCTGCCCGCTCCACCGCCTTTGTTTGTCGCGCAGGCGGAGGCGCCGGATCCACCCGCCCCACCGGCTCCGCCCGCCCCACCTGCCCCGCCGGCTCCGCCTGCTCCACCTCCCCCATTCGGCCTCATGGAGGGCCGGGGCGGCAGCTTCCTCGGCGTGGGCGTGCAGGAGATTGACGATGCGCGCGCCAAGGAGTTGAAGCTGCCCGAGACGCGCGGCGTCGAGGTGACCAGAGTTGTCGGCGAGAGCCCCGCGATAAAGGCTGGGCTCAAGGAAGGCGACGTGGTGCTGGAGTACAACGGCGAGCGCGTCGACGGGGTCGAGCAGTTCGTCCGGCTGGTCCGGGAGACCCCGCCGGGCCGGCAGGTCAAGTTGTCGATCAGCCGCAACGGCGTGGTGCAGACTGTGACCGCAACGATCGCCAAGAAGCCGCAGGGCTTCCACATGGACCCGAACTTCGAGCGGGACATGCAGAAGTTCGGCGAGGAGATGCGGCACCAGTTCGGGCCGGACTCGCCGTTTCAGCACGACATGCAGAAGTTCGGCGAGGAAATGCGGCACAAGTTCGGCCCCGACTCGGAGTTCCACCGCGAGATGGAGCAGTTTGGGGAAGACCTGGGCGGCAGGATACGCGCCGAGGTGCGCGTCCGGCAAATTGGTCCGGGGGGGGCGTCCGGCCGGCTCGGTATCGAAGCTGAGCCCGTCACTGAGCAGCTTGCCGAGTTCTTCGGGGTGAAACAGGGCGTGCTGGTGCGCTCGGTGAACGCTAGCTCGCCGGCCGAGAAGGCAGGCATCCGGGCAGGCGACGTTATCGTGAAGGTGGGCGCGGCGGAAGTGGCTCGCGCGAGCGAAATCGGCAGGGCGCTGCGCGAGGCCGAGGCCGGCAAGCCCGTTCCGGTCGTGGTTGTCCGGAACAAGAAGCCGATGACCCTGAACGTGACCGTCGAGAAGCCCGCGGCCCCGGCGGCCGAATCGGGGCCGCGCCGCCCCCAAGCGCCGCTCAGGCACAACTTCATGCCGTCCCCCGGAGGCCGGCTGGTCTCACACGAGGAGTCGTTCTAGGTTTCTGGCACCTCCTATTCGCCAGAAGTGCTGAAGCCGCCCCGTCCGGCTGAACGGGGCGGCTTTTTTTGTGTCCCGGCGACGGCCCGACCTTCTCGCACGCCTTCGGCTGCGGTTTGCGGGAGGCCGGCATCTTCTCGAGTTGCGCTCGGCCGGCGTCCTCACAAGAACCGGGGCCAGACAGCCACTTTTCGCTTATGCGAGTTCGTTGTCTTCAGCGAACTTGGAGCGCGAAAAGTGGTGTCTGGCCCCGGTTCTTGTACGGACCTGCGGGCTCACCCCGTCGCGCGCCTTGAATCTGCCGGCCTCGCGCGGCGCCTCGCTTCGAACGGTGCGAGAAGGTCGGGCTTGAACTGTCTCTGACTATCGGGTGTGATATTCTTAACAAAGCTTCATGACGGCGATGGAATCCGGACGCAGGCCGGCGAGTGACGCTTTCCTGCCCATTCTCGACGAGCTGCCGACGATGATCTGGCGGTCTCGGGCCGACGGCGCCTGCGACTACTTCAACCGGAGCTGGCTGGAGTTCAGGGGACGGAGCCTGGAGCAGGAGCTCGGAGATGGCTGGAGCGAGGGCGTGCATCCGGACGATCGCGAGCGCGTCCTGGCCGCGTGGCGGCAGACGGTGGCGACGCAGTCGAGCTTCGAGATGGAGTATCGGCTGCGCCGGCACGACGGGGCCTACCGTTGGATTCTGGATATCGGCAAGCCGCTTTTCGGTGCGGACGGAACCCTGACCGGCCACATCGGCAACTGCGTCGACCTGACCGAGCGCAAGCAGGCCGAAGGGGCGGCGCGCCGCTACGAGGTCCTTTCCGAACAGGCTCGGGATGCACTGCTGCTCGTGGGCGCCGAAGCCGAGATCCTGGAGGTCAACCGGGCCGCGGAGAAGATGTACGGCTACACGCGGGAGGAGCTGCACCGGCTCACGATCCGCGACTTGCGCGCCCCGCAATCGCAGGCGGGATTACCCGGCCAACTGCGCCAGGCGTGGAGGGAAGGGATCCTCTTAGAGACCGTTCATCGCCGGAAGGACGGCACGGAGTTCGCAGTCGAGGTCAGTGCCCAGGCGGCAGCGCTAGGTGACCGCCGCGTGCTGGTGAGCATCATCCGGGACATCAGCGACCGCTATCGCATTCAGGAGCGGCTCCGGGCCAGCGAGTCGCAGTACCGGTCGCTGTTTGAGAACATGCACGAGGGTGTCGTCATTCACGAGCTGGTTTACGGCCAGGACGGCAGCCCGTCGGACTACAGGATTCTCGACGTGAACCCCGCGTTCTGCGCTCACACGGGGCTGCGGGCCGAGGCGGTCATCGGGCAGCTTGCCACGGCGGCCTACGGCACGGCCGAGGCGCCGTACCTGGCCACATACGCCGAGACTGTCGTCGAGCAACAGGCGCGGTCCTTCGAAACCTACTTCACGCCGCTGGAGCGGCACTTCAGCATCTCGGCGTTCCCGCTCGGCGGCCGCCAGTTCGCCACGGTGTTCTCCGACATCACCGAGCGCACCCGCATTGAAGAGCAGCTTCGGCAGGCGCAGAAGATGGAGGCCGTCGGCCGGCTGGCCGGCGGCATCGCGCACGACTTCAACAACCTACTCATGATTATGCTGGCGCACGGGGAGCTGGCCAAGGAGTCGCTGCCGGCCGAGAGCCCCGCGCGGGCGAACATCGACAACATCCTGGGCGCGGCGGAGCGCGCCAGCGCCCTCACCAGCCAGTTGCTGACGTTCAGCCGCAGGCAGACGGTCCAATCGCAGGTGCTGGACCTGAATCGCGTGGTTGCGGAGACCGGCGCGATGGTACGGCGGATCCTGGGCGAGGACGTCGAGCTGGAGATCATTCCCGGCCGGGACTTGCAGCGCGTGCGGGCGGATGGCGGCCAACTCGCGCAGGTGCTTCTAAACCTGGTGGTCAACGCCCGCGACGCGATGCCGCGGGGGGGGAAACTGACCATAGCGACCGCCAGCACGCGAGTGGGCGCGCCGGGATCGCGCGGCGTCGAGGGCTTGCGCCCCGGCCGTTACGTCACGCTCGCCGTGATCGACACCGGCACGGGCATGAGTCAAGAGGTTCAGAGTCACCTCTTTGAACCCTTCTTCACCACCAAGCCCACGGGTAAGGGCACGGGGCTGGGCCTGACCACGGTCTACGGCATCGTTAAGCAGGCCGGCGGCGAGATCCGCGTCAGTACCAGGCCGGGCCACGGGACAACGTTCCGGATCTACCTCCCGGCCGCGGACGATGTGGAGGCGGAGGGCGTCGAGCGGGCTGCCGATACCTTGGGCGGCTCGGAGAGCATCCTGCTGGTGGAGGACGATCCGGAGGTTCGCCAGATTGCCGTGCAGTTGCTGACGGCCCTGGGGTACCGCGCGCTAGCCGCCGAAAGCGGCCAGGAGGCGCTGCACCTGTTCCGCGAGCGCAGCCCGGTGGATCTGGTCGTCACCGACATCGTGATGCCCGGCATGAACGGCGCCGAGCTCGCCGAACAGATCCAGGCGCTGCGGCCCGGCACGCCGGTGCTGTTCATCTCCGGCTATGCCGATGCCTCCTCTCTGACGCCGGGCTTCTCGATCAACGCCGAGGACCTGCTGCCGAAGCCGTTCACGGCCGAGGCGCTGGGGCGGAAGATCCGCCAGACGCTCCAGCGCGCCCGGGCTCAGCTCGCCAGACCCGCCTCGTACAGGAACTCGACGTAGGAGAGCACCGCGCCGTCCAGGCCGCGCACCTTCGGGTTCGCGGAGTCGATCACGAGATACTCGTCCGGTGCGTGCGCACCGCCTCCGTGACCGAGGCCAAAGTGGCCGGCCGCCAGCCGCAGCGGCTCGCCGGTGAACAGGCAGCCCGGCCACGAGCCCGCGCCGCGCGGCCAGAAGACCGGCTCGATGCCGGTGCGCCGGTACACCGCCGCTTCGGCCTGGATGAGCGCTGCCTCCGCGGGCGTGCTGGTGGGATCGTAGCCGCCGCTCATGCGGACCTCGATGTCGCCGAAACCGCGCTTGGCCA
Source organism: Bryobacteraceae bacterium (assembly GCA_050008815.1). Classification (GTDB taxonomy): domain Bacteria; phylum Acidobacteriota; class Terriglobia; order Bryobacterales; family Bryobacteraceae; genus JBEKLJ01. Next base: position 971 of record JBEKLW010000173.1, on the reverse strand, counting down.
GGTGCGCCTTCAGCGCCGCCAGCGCCTCGGACGCCTTCATTTCCGGCACGAGCCGCAGGTCGAGTTTCGCTTCGGCCCGGTGCGGAAGAACCGTCTTCCCGCCCGGCCCGGCGTAGCCCGCGACCAGGCCCTCGATGTTGACCGTGGGCCGCGATACGAGCAGCTCCAGCGATTCGCGCCAGCCCGCGTCGTGCACCCAGCGGCTCACGCCCAGCTCCTTCTTCGCTATCTCCTCGCTCAGCCGGCGCGCACCTTCGGCGACCATCGCCTTCTCCGCCGCGGAAAGCGGGCGAGCTCTGTCGGCGAAGCCGTCGATGGCCGGCTCATTGCCGTCGGCCGAGACGAGTGTCGCAAGCGCCTCGACCAGGCGCCAGACCGGGCTGTCCACCCACGCCTTGTTGCTCGAATGAACGTCCTGGCTCGGTCCGCGGCCCCAGCGTTCGCCGCTGGACACAAGTTGGACCTCGACGACGCCCTTCGCGCCGAGCGTAATGGTGACCTGCCCATCGAGCTCTTGCGACGCACTTGGCATGAAGATACCGATCGAGCGCCCCAGCGCCGCCTGCACCTCGGGCCACGAGTACTTCTGCCGCCAGTTCAAGATATACGGCTTCCAGACGGGGCCCCTGGACGGCGCCTACGGCGAGTACGCCCGCATCCCCGAGGTCAACGTCATACCCATGCCCTCCAACCTGAGCTGGGAGGAGGGAGCAGCCATCGGCCTGGTGCTGCTGACCGCCTGGCACATGCTGATCGGGAGGGCGCAGCTCAAGCCGGGCGAGGACGTCCTCGTGTGGGGCGCCAGCAGCGGCGTCGGCCATGTCGGCATTCAGGTGGCGAAGATGACCGGCGCCCGCGTTATCGCTGTCGGCGGGACGGACGAGAAGTGCGCCAAGGCGAAGGCCCTCGGCGCCGACGAGGCCATCAACTACAACACGCAGGACGTGGTGGCGGAGGTCAAGCGCATCACC
>JBEKLW010000172.1:0-5935 GCA_050008815.1 Bryobacteraceae bacterium | reverse complement strand
TGCCAAAGCCACCGTCCTCCGCGCGGATCGGGCCGGGGCTGTCGGTGGTTCGGCGCACGCCATGGCCGCCGCGACATCCAGGTAAGGTACCGCTTTTTCAAGGCATAATGGTCGCAGGCGCCAATGCCTGCGAACCTGACTCCCGAGTACCTGGCCTCCGAGCGGGAGTATAAGAGCGCCCACACGCAGGCCGAAAAGGTGGCGGCGCTCGAGCTCATGCTGGCCCAGGCGCGTTACGACTTGCTGGTGATGAGCGACAGCGACACCCGGGCCGGGCCGGACATGCTGTCGGTGATCGCGGCCGAGTTTCAGGATGCGGACCTCGGGCTGGCGAGCTGCCCCTACCGCGCCGTGGCTGGCCGCGACGTTTGGTCCCGCCTCGAAGCCGTCGGGTTGAATACCGAAATGCTGGCGGGGGTCCTGGCCGGCCGGCTGCTCGAGGGCATGAAGTTCGGGCTGGGGCCGGTCATGGCCGCGCGGAGGAAGGCCATCCAAGTGATCGGTGGCTTCGCCCGTATCAAGGATTACCCCGCCGACGACTTCGTCCTGGGGCGATTCGTCGCCGAGCAGGGCATCGGCGCCATCCTCTCCTCCTGCGTGGTCGAGCACCGGCTCGGCACCCAGACCTGGCGCGAGAACCTCGAACATCGGCTCCGTTGGCTCCGCGCCTGCCGCCGCATGCGCCCGGCCGGCTACTTCGGGCAGGTGTTCACCTACCCTCTGCCGCTGGCGCTGCTGTTGTGGGCCGTGCGGCCTGCCTGGTGGCCAGCCTCCGCGCTGGCCCTGGCGGCGCACGCCCTGGCCGTCGGGGCAACTGCGGGCTGGGTGCTGCGCGACCCCGTGATGTGGCGCCGATGGTGGCTCGTGCCGATCGAGGACCTTATGAGCTTCGCCTTCTGGATCGCCGGCTTCTTCGGCAACACCGTGCGCTGGCGCGGCCGCCGCTACATCCTCAATCGCGATGGCACGTTCCAGCCCGTGCCGGCGCCCTGACAAGAACCGGGGCCAGACACCACTTTTCGCCTTCCGAGGTCATCGAAGGCAAGGGAGCGGCGCAGGCGAAAAGTGGCTGTCTGTACCCGGTTCTTGTGACCGCCCACCCGTGTCACGGGCGGCTATAGCGCGCCGCAGCAGATTGCTGGTGAAACATCCGGGCTCGGCCGCCGGAAGCTCTCCTACAGCCGGCCGATCCGAACCGTGCCGTCGCCGGTCTCGATCCGGAAGAGTTGCCCGCCGCCGTTCAGTTTGCCGCGGACGGTGTTCTCGCCGGTTCGGATCCCGCCGGTCGTCAGTGGCAGGTCCACCGTGAGCCCGCCGTCACTCGTGTGGGCTTCCAGATCGGCGGCAAAATCCGGCGCCAGCTTGACCGTCACACTGCCGTCCCCCGTGTGAATGTGCCACGGGCCGGTCATCTTCGAGCCGGCCTCGACCAGCGCCGAAATGGAGCCGTCGCCGGTCCGGAGGTCAAGCAGCCCGAAGCGGCCGCGAACGGTAACCGAACCGTCGCCGGTCTTGGCGGTCAGCGCGCCCTCCAGGGACTCCGCCCCAATCGAGCCGTCGCCGGTCGAGAGGCGAAACTCCCCGGCGAGGCCCTGGACGTTGACGCCGCCATCGCCGGTGTGAATGTCTGCCCGAAGCTCGCGCGGAACCGTCACCTCGAGCCGCGCTGAGCGTCTGCCGAAGCTCCAGTTCTCCCGAGGCATGCGTATTACGATCTCCACCCGGTTGCCGGTCTGCGCGTCGGTCACGCGCACGCCTGCGGGGCCGAGGGTCCAGCCGCGGGTGGTCAGTCGGGCCTCGATGGCGTTGCTGGCGCCGGGACGAACCACGACGTCGGTGTCGTCGGCCTCAACCCGCAGCTCGGGCTGGCCGGTCACCTGGAATTTCTTCGTCCACTCCTCGGCAAAAGCCGAGGCGGCGAACAGCACGGCACAGATACAGGTACACAGGATGCGCATACTCATTCCATACGCGCGGGCGGGGCAATTGGTTCGGGCGTTCTTGAGGTTCAGCCCCCGCTGGCCTGGGTTTGCCAGACGCCCAGGGCGCGGCAGTCGGCCTCCACCATCTCCCGGATCAACTCCTGGAGGCTGGTACGGTGGCTCCAGCCGAGGACGCGGCGCGCCTTGCTTGAATCGCCGAGCAGCATGTTGACCTCGGCCGGGCGGAACATCTCGGTGTCGGTTCGCACATAGTCCCGGTAATCCAGGCCCACCTCGGCGAAGGCCAGCTCGGCGAACTCACGCACGCTGTGCGCCTCGCCGGTGGCGATGACGTAATCGTCCGGCTCGGGCTGCTGGAGCATCATCCACATGGCCTCGACGTACTCGCGGGCGTGGCCCCAGTCTCGCCTCGAGTCGAGATTGCCCAGCCGCAGCTCCTTCTCCTCCCCGGCCAGAATGTGCGCGATCCCGGAGGTGATCTTGCGCGTGACGAACTCGTAGCCGCGCCGCGGCGACTCGTGGTTGAACAGGATGCCGTTGGTGGCGTGCATCCCGTAGGCCTCGCGGTAATTCCGCGTCAGCTCGAAGCCGCACACCTTGCTGATGCCGTAGCTCGACCGGGGGTGGAACGGCGTCTGCTCGTTCTGCGGCGTCTGCTCGGCCTTGCCGAACATTTCGCTCGAGCCGGCGAAGTAGACCCGGCAGTGCGGCGCCAGGTGCCGCAGGGCCCCCAACAGGAAATGCGTGCCGTTGATGTTGACGTTGAAGGTGGAGTACTCGTCGTCGAAGGAGTAACTGACGTAGCTCTGCGCCGCCAGGTGGTAGCACTCCTGCGGCATCACCGCCGCCACCACCTGGTAGACGCTGGCGTAGCTCTCCACCGAGCCGGCGTGCAATTGGAGGCCATGGCGGAGGGGCTCCAGACGCGAGAGCCGATGCTTCGGGTCCTCCAGGGCGACGCGGCGTACCAAGCCGTGCACCTCATAACCTTTAGCGAGCAAGAATTCGGCCAAATAGGACCCATCTTGCCCGGTAATTCCCGTTATTAGAGCCCGCCGCGCCATACCGTGATGCTATCACACGGCCCGTAATATGGACGGCATTTCCCCGGCGGCTTTCAACCCTCGGCCGAGTGTGCGCACCCAGGGGGACCAGGCCGGAAACAGCGTGCCGAAGGTTGACCCCGCCAGCGGCTCTGTGCTAGCTTGATGATTCGGCGTATCTCTTGTGTTTCGAATACGTTCCAGGCTGAGCCTCGATGGATGAGATCCTCCGTGCGCTAGGTGGGTTGCTGCTCCAAGCCATCCCCACCTTCCTGCTGGTCCTGGCGCTGTACTTCTACCTGAGGTGCGTGTACTTCGGACCCCTGGCCCGCGTGCTTGCCGAGCGCCACCAGGCGACCGAAGGCGCCCGCAAGCTGGCCCAGGAGACGCTCGACCGCGCCTCGGCGAAGGCCGCCGAGTACGAGGCCGCGCTCCGCAGCGCCCGCAATGAGATCTACCGAGAGAGGGAGGAGTTTCGCCAGAAACTCCTTCAGGATCAAGCTGGCGCCGCCCAGCAGGCCCGCCAGAACGCCGGCGCCCTGGTGGAGCAGGCCAGCCGGCAACTCGGCGAAGAGCTGGCCCGGGCCAGGCAGTCGCTGGCGCTCCAGACCGATTCCCTCGCCGAGCAGATCGCCCGAGGCATTCTCGACAGGAGAACGGGTTGAAGCGGCACGCGGTTCTCATTCTGACGGCGGTGCTGCTGGCCGGTGCGGGTCTGGCCCAGCACGCCCCCCAGCCGACCGAGCCGCGCGGCGGGGCCGCCGAGGAACACCAGGCCGGGCCGGGGACGGATCGCACCACGCTCTGGAAAACCGCCAACTTCATCCTGCTGGCCGCGCTGCTCGGCTACTTCGGTTACAAGCGCGGCGGCGCGTTTTTGGCCGCGCGCAGCGCCGGGGTCCGCCGCAGCCTGGAGGAAGCCGCGCAACTGAAGCAGGAAGCCGAGGCTCGCTGCGCGGAGATCGAGCGGCGGCTCGCCAGCCTGGCCCAGGAGATCGAGGAGCTGCGCGGGCGCGCACGCCAGGAATCGGAGGCCGAGGGCGAGCGGCTGCGGCGGGAGTCGCAGCGCACCTCTGAGAAGATCCAGGCCCAGGCTGAACAGGAGATCGCGGCGGCGGGCAAGGCTGCGCGCCAGGAGCTGCGCGCGTACGCGGCCGGGCTGGCCGTCGACCTGGCCGCGCGGAAGATCCGCGACCGGCTCACACCGGATTCGGAACAGGCGTTGGTGCAGGCGACGCTCCGGGACCTCGGGCGCCGCCCGGCCGCCCAGGCCGAGAGGCCCCACTGACATGCCGACCGCACTCGCCTTTCGCTATGCGCACGCGCTAGCCGGCCTGGCGGTGAAGTCGGGCATCGAGGCCCAGGCGATCTCGGTCGAGTTGAACGCCTTCCAGCAGTTGCTGGCGTCCTCCGAGGGCCTGCGCGTCGCGCTGGAATCGCCGGCGGTGCCGCCGGCGCGGAAGCGCGCGGTGGTGGAGCGGCTCGCCCAGGCGCTGCCGCTGTCCGATCTGGTGCGGCGTTTCGTGCTGGTCCTGACTGACCACCGGCGCACGCCGCTGCTCCCCGAGATCTACGAGGCCCTGGAGTCCGTCAGCGACGAGCGTCTGGGCGTGGTCCGCGCGGAGGTCGCCTCCGCGCGCCCGCTCGAGGAGGGCCAGCAGCGCGACATCCTGGGCGGGCTGGCGCGCCTGACGGGCAGGGAGACCCGCGCGCGCTTCGCGGTCCGGGAGGAGCTAATCGGCGGCGTCGTGGCGCGCATCGGCTCGACGGTCTACGATGGGTCGGTTCGCGGCCAGCTTGAGGCGCTCAAGCGCCGCCTGGCGGGCACGGAGAGCTGAGCGGCCGGCCGCCAGGGGCGGCCACAAGGAATTCGGGTATGGCTCAAATTCGGGCAGATGAAATCGAGCGGGTCCTCCGCGATGAGATCGAGAATTACGACAAAGCGGTCCAGGTCTCCGAAGTCGGCTCGGTGATCTCGGTCGGCGACGGCATCGCCCGCGTCTATGGCCTGGATAAGGTCATGGCGGGCGAGCTGATCGAGTTCCCGCACGGCGTGGCCGGTTTGGCCCTGAATCTGGAAGAAGACCAGGTGGGCGCCGTGATGCTGGGCGACTACACGGTGATCAAGGAGGGCGATGAGGTCCGCCGCACCGGGCGCATCATGTCGGTTCCGGTGGGGGAGGCGCTGGTCGGCCGCGTGGTCAACGCGCTGGGCGAGCCGATTGACGACAAGGGCCCGATCGCCACCAGCAGCTTCAGCGCGATGGAGCGGACTGCGCCCGGCGTCGTGGACCGCCAGCCCGTGAAGGAGCCGCTGCAGACCGGCATCAAGGCCATCGACAGCATGATCCCCATCGGGCGGGGCCAGCGCGAGCTGATCATCGGCGACCGGCAGACTGGCAAGACCGCCATCGCCCTGGACGCGATCATCAACCAGAAGGGCGGGGACGTCATCTGCATCTACATCGCCATCGGGCAGAAACGCTCCACGGTGGCCCAGGTGGTCAAGACGCTGGAGGAGCACGGGGCGATGGATTTCACCATCGTCGTCGCCGCCACGGCCTCCGACCCCGCGCCCATGCAGTACATCTCGCCCTACGCCGGCTGCGCCATGGGCGAATACTTCCGCGATTCCGGCCGGCACGTGCTGTGCGTCTACGACGACCTCTCCAAGCACGCCGCGGCCTACCGCGAGATTTCGCTGCTGCTGCGGCGCCCGCCGGGGCGCGAGGCCTACCCGGGCGACGTCTTCTACCTGCACAGCCGCCTGCTGGAGCGCGCCGCCAAGCTCTCCGACGCCCTGGGCGGCGGATCGCTCACCGCGCTGCCGATCATCGAGACCCAGGCCGGCGACCTTTCGGCCTACATCCCCACCAACGTCATCTCGATCACCGACGGCCAGATCTACCTCGAGGCCGACCTGTTCAACTCCAACATCCGGCCTGCCAT
>JBEKLW010000171.1:0-5936 GCA_050008815.1 Bryobacteraceae bacterium | reverse complement strand
GCTGGCGGCGCTCTTGAGGACCTTGGCCAACGCCTGGCCGGTGTAGCTCCGGCGCGTTCTGGCGACTTGTTCCGGGGTCCCCGCCACGACCACCTGGCCGCCGGCGTCGCCGCCGCCGGGTCCCAGATCGATGATCCAGTCGGCGGACTTGATCACATCCAGTTGATGCTCGATGACGACCACGGTGTTCCCCAGCCCGACCAGGCGCTGGAGCACGTCCAGGAGCTTCTGGATGTCGTCGAAGTGCAGGCCGGTTGTAGGCTCGTCGAGGATGTAGAAGGTGCGGCCGGTCTGGCGCCGGCTCAGCTCGCGGGCCAGCTTGATGCGCTGGGCCTCGCCGCCGGAGAGCGTGGTGGAGGACTGCCCCAGGTGGATGTAGCCCAGCCCGACGTCCACGAGCGTCTCGAGCTTGGAGCGGATCTGCGGTATGTTCTCGAGCACCGCGAGCGCTTCTTCTACGGTCGCCTCCAGGAGGCCGGCGATCGAGTAGCCCTTGTATTTTACCTGGAGCGTCTCGAAATTGTAGCGGTGGCCGCGGCAGACGTCGCAGGTGACGTAGACGTTGGGCAGGAAGCTCATCTCGATGCGCTTCAATCCGTCGCCCTCGCACGCCTCGCAGCGGCCGCCGCGGACGTTGAAGCTGAAGCGGCCGGGCTTGTAGCCGCGCTCGCGCGATTCCGGCAGCATGGCGAACAGGTCGCGGATGGGCGTGAAGACGCCGGTGTAGGTGGCCGGATTGGAGCGCGGGGTGCGGCCGATGGGGGACTGGTCGATCTGGATGACCTTGTCGATGTGGGGCAAGCCCTCGATGGAGTCGTGGGCGCCCGGCTCGTCCCGCGAGTCGTGGAGCGCGCGCATGAGGGCGCGGTAGATGAGGTCGTTGACCAGCGTGGACTTGCCGCTGCCGGAGACGCCGGTGATGACGATGAGGAGGCCGAGCGGGAACTCGACGTCGATGTTCTTGAGGTTGTGCTCGCGGGCGCCGCGGAGGATGAGCTTCTTGCCGTTGCTCTGGCGGCGCCGCGCGGGCGGCGGGATCCGGCGCGCGCCCGAGAGGTACTGGCCGGTCAGCGAGGCGGGGTTGGCGGCGATGTCCTGGGGCGTGCCGCAGGCCACCAGGCGGCCGCCGAGCCGGCCGGCGCCGGGCCCGAGGTCGATGACGTAGTCGGCGCGATGGATGGTTTCGGCGTCGTGCTCGACCACGAGTACGGTGTTGCCCAGATCGCGCAGGCGGACTAGCGTATCGAGCAGGCGCGTGTTGTCGCGGGGGTGGAGTCCGATGGAAGGCTCGTCCAGCACGTAGAGCACGCCGCGCAGCTTCGAGCCGATCTGCGTGGCCAGGCGAATGCGCTGGGCCTCGCCGCCGGCGAGGGTGGCGGCCGAGCGGTCCAGGCTCAGGTAGTCCAAGCCGACCGCAGCCAGAAACTCCATGCGGTTGCGAATCTCGTCGAGCAGCCGGCCGGCGATCTGGAGCTCGCGCTGGGTGAATTGCCAGGAAGCCAGCTTGGGCAGCGCCCGGGCGATGGGCAGCGCGGTGAACCCGGCGATCGACAGGTCCTTCACCAGCACCGCCAGGCTGCCGGGCTTCAGCCGCTTGCCGCGGCATTCCGGGCACTCGACCGGCGACATGTAGTCGGTGAGCCACTCCCGGTAGACGTCGGTGGCTTCCTGGTACTTCTCCTCCATCAGCGCCAGCAGGCCGCGAAACCCGCCGCCGCCGGCCAGCAGGAATTCCTGCGTCTTGGCGGGGAGCTGGCCGAAGGGGCTGGCAAGGGGGATCTGGTGGCGGCGGGCCGTGGCGGCCAGGGAATGGGTGATGTAGCTGGTGGAGGCCGCGGGAACCAGCCCGCCATCGAAGAGCGGCTTGGAAGGGTCGGCGAGCAGCTTGGCGGGATCGAAGCTCCACTTGCTGCCCAGGCCGGTGCAGACCTCGCAGGCGCCGTAGGGGCTGTTGAAGGAGAACGAGCGCGGCTCGAGCGCCGGCACGCTGGTGCCGCAATCGGGGCAAGCCAGCTTCTGCGAGTACAGCCGCTCCTCGCCGTTGACCACGGCCACCACCACGAGTCCGTTGGCGAGCTTGGTGGCCGTTTCGATCGAAGCCTCCAGGCGCTTCTCGATCCCGGGCTTGACCAGCAGCCGGTCGATGACGACCTCGATGGTGTGATTGCGGCGGCGGTCCAGCGCGACCGGCTCGTCGATGGGCCTGAGCGCGCCGTCGATGCGGGCGCGCAGGAAGCCCTGCCGGGCGAGCTTCTCGAGTTCCTTCCTGTACTCGCCCTTGCGCCCGCGCACGACGGGGGCCAGGATCATGACGCGGTCTTCGGGGCGGAGCGCCATGATCTGGCGGACGATCTGCTCGGTGGTCTGCCGGGATATCGGCTGGCGGCAGTTGGGGCAGTGAGGAACGCCAATGGAGGAGTAGAGCAGCCGCAGGTAGTCGTAGATCTCGGTGATGGTGCCGACGGTGGAGCGAGGGCTGCGGTTGGTGGTCTTCTGTTCGATGGAGATGGCGGGGCTCAGCCCGTCGATCGAGTCCACTTCGGGCCGCTCCATCTGGTCGAGAAACTGGCGCGCGTAGGGCGAGAGCGTCTCGACGTAGCGGCGCTGGCCCTCGGCGTAAATGGTGTCGAAGGCCAGGGAAGACTTCCCCGAGCCACTCAGGCCGGTGATGACGGTGAGGGTGTTACGTGGGATTTCGACGTTAATGTTCTGAAGGTTGTGCTGCCTCGCGCCGTGTACGGTGATACGGTCCAGCATGGGAGAGGGTGGCTACAGGCCGCCAGCTTCCCATTGTCCCTCGTGCCGCGCCGCGCGCGCCAGCGGCTCAGGGAGCAGGCGGAGGAGCCGGGCGAAACCACCGCTTGACGGCCTTGTCGCGCACGTACTCGGCCTTTTGCTTGGCCCAGTCCAAGGCGCGGCGCGCCCAGTGGAAGTGTTCGGCCAGGAGGATCAGGCCCAGGACAATGACGGCGATGCCGGGGCCCGGGACGCCGGGGATCGCCAGGATCAGACCCACGCCGAGCAGGACGAAACCCGCGACAATCCTGGCGAACTTGCGCATTCAAGCTCAATTCTAGCATCGCGTCGGTAGCCGGCCGGGGCCGAACGGGTCATCACCTGGAACGCGCGCCTGTTTCGAACGTGGGCATAGGACTCTTCTCTCGTTAGGACTAAAACCAACTTACTATTCAAAGGTAATATGACGTACCAGGACTGATTTAGCGCAGGAATAGCGAAAAAACGAGCCTGAGTGTTGTACAACATAATGAGGCAGCTTGTGGTGGAACAACGCAGGTCCAAGAGATTCGAGATCCGACTTCCCGTCAGGCTCGTGCGGAATGGCGTCCGCCTTATGTCCGAGAGTGGGGAGACCAGGAACCTGAGTTCGGGGGGAGTGCTGTTTGCCACCGACGCGAAGATGGATATCGGCGAACCCATCGAGTACGTGATCGGCTTGACGCCCGCGGGCGACGTGGATCTGCACTGTTTGGGGAAGGTCATACGGCTCGACCCCGGGGTGGCGGGCTGGCCCGACGGCCCCCAGCCGTTTGAAGTGGCGGCCACCCTGGAGCGCTACGAGTTCGTCCGTCAGAAGCTCGCCTAGTTCGCATTCCTCACCAGTAGCCTGATGCGGCGGCGCTAGCCGTGCGGCGGGGCGGTTTTCCAACGCCCAGCCACTTCCTGCCGGGGCTGTGAAAAAACCCTTCTGCCGGGCTCTCCGGGCGAGGCGAGTTCGGATATACTGGAGCAAAGAAAAGGCGAAGACATGCCCCAGAACCTCTCCCTCGGCTTCCCCGAGCCCCTGGCTGACCTTCCGGTACCCCGCCGCAACGGGCTGGGGGCGGCGCTGGCCCGCCTGGAGTCGCTGCAGACGCGGCCCGACTCGCCCATCCGGGCGATTCGCCACCAGCCCGCCTCGGAAGGGGCCTACGAGCCGCTGCCCGAGGCCGTCCATCCGCGGCTCAGGCAGGCGCTGGAATCCACCGGGATCACGCGGCTGTATTCGCACCAGGGGCAAGCCTTCCGGCTGATCGCCGCGGGGAAGAACGCCGTGGTGGTGACGCCCACGGCCAGCGGCAAGACGCTGTGCTACAACCTGCCGGTGCTGAACCTGCTGCTGAGTGACCCGGGCGCGCGCGCCATGTACCTGTTCCCTACCAAGGCGCTGGCCGAGGACCAATTGCACGAGCTCCAGCAGGCCATCGACGCGATGGGTGCGGAGGTGTGCGCGTTCACCTACGACGGCGATACGCCCCAGGACGCGCGCAAGGCCATCCGCGAGCGGGCCAACATCGTGCTCACCAACCCGGACATGCTGCACGCCGGCATCCTGCCGCACCATACGCGCTGGGCGAAGCTCTTCGAGAACCTGCGGTACCTGGTGATCGACGAGCTGCACTACTCGCGCGGCGTTTACGGCAGCCACCTGGCGAACGTCCTGCGGCGGCTGAAACGCATCTGCGAGTTCTATGGGTCGAAGCCGCAATTCATCTGCTCGTCGGCGACCATCGCCAATCCACGCGAGCTGGCCGAAGCGCTCACCGGCGAGGCCTTCGAGCCGGTGGCGGCCAGCGGCGCGCCGAGCGGCGAGAGGTACTTCATCTTCTACAACCCGCCCTTCGTCAACCGGCAGCTCGGCATCCGGCGCAGCTACTTGCAGGAGGCCAAGCGGGTGGCGCTGGAGTTCCTGGAGAACGGCCTCCAGACGCTGGTGTTCGCCAACAACCGGCTGGCCACGGAAATCCTGGTCACGTACTTGAAAAACGAGGCGGCGGGCCACCCGGCGGGCGAGCAGGCGGTGCGGGGCTACCGGGGCGGGTATCTGCCGAAGGAGCGGCGCGAGATCGAGCGCAAGCTGCGGGAGGCCGATATTCGCTGCGTGGTGGCCACCAACGCGCTGGAGCTGGGCATCGACATCGGCTCGCTGGACGCGGTGGTGATGGCCGGCTACCCGGGCACGATCGCCTCGACCTGGCAGCGGGCGGGCCGGGCGGGGCGGCGGCAGTCCACCTCGGCCGCGGTGCTGGTGGCTTCGAGCGCGCCGCTGGATCAGTACGTGATCGAGCACCCGGAGTACTTCTTCGGCCGCTCGCCGGAAGAGGCCCACATCAACCCCGACAACCTCGAGATCCTGATCAATCACCTGAAGTGCGCGGCCTTCGAGCTGCCGATCCGCGACGGGGAGCGGTTCGGGCGCCACGACGCGCGCGAGTTGTGCGAGTTCCTCCGGGAACTCGGGCTTCTGCACCACTCCTCGGGCGCGTGGCATTGGACCTCGGACACCTACCCGGCGGACGCGATCAGCCTGCGCTCGATTACGAGCGACAACTTCGTGGTGGTCGATACGACGGGCGAGCCGAGGGTGATCGCGGAGGTGGATTTCCCCTCCGCGCTCACGACCCTGCACGAGAAGGCGATCTACCTGCACGAGGCGCGGCAGTACCAGGTGGAGAAGTTCGACTACGAGGGGCGGAAGGCCTACGTGCGGCAGGTGGAGTGCGACTACTTCACCGACGCGATCGACTACACGCAAGTGAAGGCGCTGGAGGAGTTCGACTCGGCGCCGCTGGGGGGCGCGCGCGTCCTGCACGGCGAGGTGCGGGTGAACCGGCAGATCGTCGGCTTCAAGAAGGTGAAGTTCTACACCATGGAGAACGTCGGCTCGGGCAACCTCTCGATGCCGGAGCAGGAGATGCACACCACGGCGTTCTGGCTGAACTTCCCCTCCGAGTTCCTGGGGCGGTTCGCGGACCTCTCGCCGGCCCAGAGGCAAAACGGCCTGGTGGGGCTGGGCAACGCGCTGCGCACCGTGGCGGCTTTCCTGCTGATGTGCGACCCGCGCGACTTGGGTGTGGCGTTCGGGGAGAGCATCGCCCGTGGGCTGGTGACTTATGAGCCGGACCTCTACCTCTACGACGCCTACCACGGCGGCATCG
>JBEKLW010000170.1:0-5941 GCA_050008815.1 Bryobacteraceae bacterium | reverse complement strand
CGGCGGCGACGGCCTGGGCCCGCTCGGGGTGAGCTCGCAACAGCTCGTCGCCATCGCCGTGCTGGCGTTGCTGACCTGGGTGAACACCCGCGGCGTCCGCACCGGCGCCCAGGTCCAGAACGTCTTCACGTTCGCCAAAGTCGGCGCGCTCCTCGGCCTGGTTTTCCTCGGTCTGGCCCTCGGCTCCAACCCCTCGGCCGCCGCCCGTAACTTCGGCGGCTTCTGGCAGAACGCCGATTGGACCTTCGGCACGATCCGCCTGGTCGGGGTCGCCATGGTGGGCGCGCTGTTCGCCTCCGACGCCTGGAACAACGTGACGTTCGCGGCGGGCGAGATCCGCAACCCCAGGCGAAACGTGCCGCTGGCCCTGGCCCTCGGCGTCAGCATCGTCTCCGCGATTTACATAAGCTGCAACCTGGTCTACCTCAAGGTGCTCCCGCTGGCGGCCATCGGGGCGGCCGCCGAGGACCGCGTCGCCACCGCCGCCGCGCAGGTGATCCTCGGTCCCGTCGCCGTCCAGGTGATGGCGGCGGCCATCATGATCTCCACCTTCGGCTGCCTGAACGGCATGATCCTGGCCGGCGCGCGCGTCTACTACGCCATGGCGCTGGACGGCCTGTTCTTCCGGCCCGTGGCGCGTCTGAATCCGCGGCGGCGCACGCCCGTGGTTTCGCTCGTGGTGCAGTGCGCCTGGGCGTGCCTGCTCACCTTGAGCGGCACCTACAGCGACCTGCTCGACTACGTCATCTTCGCCGTCCTGCTTTTCTATATCCTGACCATTGCAGGGGTCTTCGTGCTTCGCCGCACCAGGCCCGGGCTCGAGCGGCCCTATCGTGCCTTCGGTTACCCGGTGCTGCCCGCGCTCTACATCGCGGCGGCGGGGCTGATCGAGGTTCTTCTGCTGTTGTACAAGCCCAAATACACCTGGCCGGGGCTGATCATCGTGTTGCTCGGGGTGCCGGTCTACTACTTCTGGCGCCTGCGCTCGCGGCCGGTAGGAGCTTGAATGCCATCCACTCTTTTTGACAGGAAACCGATTGCCGACCTCTATTCGGAAGCCGAAGGGCACCATCTGCGGCGTGCGCTCGGGCCCGGAAACCTGATCGCGCTGGGCATCGGGGCTATCATCGGCGCCGGGCTGTTCTCGCTCACCGGCCTGGCCGCGGCCCAGAACGCCGGGCCGGCCGTCGCCCTCTCCATGGTGGTGGCCGCGTTCGGCTGCGGGCTGGCGGGCCTCTGCTACAGCGAGTTCTCCTGCATGATCCCGGTGGCTGGGAGCGCCTACACCTACTCCTACACCACGCTGGGCGAGTGGCTGGCCTGGATCATCGGCTGGGACCTGGTGCTGGAATATGCCGTGGGCGCCGCAACGGTCTCCATCAGTTGGGCCGGCTACGTGGTTTCGCTGCTGGAGAACTTCGGCATCCACGTTCCGGAACAGTTCGTCTCCTCGCCGCTGGAAGCTCTCAGGCTGCCCGACGGCAGGGTAATGCACGGCCTGATCAACCTGCCCGCGGTCTTCATCGTCGTCGCCGTCTCGATTCTGCTGATGATCGGCATCCGCGAATCGGCGCACGCCAACGCGGTGGTGGTCGTCATCAAGGTGGCCGTGGTGCTGGTGTTCATCGCCGTGGGCTACTTCTACATCAACCCGCAAAACTACCATCCCTTCATCCCGCCCAACCAGGGTGTTTTCGGCCGGTTCGGCTGGAGCGGCATCATGGCCGGTGCGGGCACGATCTTCTTCGCCTACATCGGCTTCGACGCGGTCTCCACCGCCGCCCAGGAGGCCAAGAACCCGCAGAAGGACATGCCCGTCGGCATTATCGGTTCACTGGCCATCTGCACGGTTCTCTATATTCTGTTCGCGATCGTGCTCACCGGCATGGTGCCCTACTCCAGCCTGAACGTCGCCGCTCCGGTCGCCGTGGCCATCGACGTCACCCAGAAGCCCTGGCTCATGACGATGATCAAGCTCGGCATCATCTGCGGCTTCACCTCGGTGATCCTGGTCATGCTGCTCGGCCAGAGCCGGGTGTTCTACTCGATGTCCCGCGACGGCCTGGTCCCCAAGGTCTTCGCGGACATTCATCCGAGGTTCCGCACACCCTGGCGGTCGAACCTGGCGTTCATGATCTTCGTTTCTGTCCTGGCCGCCTTCCTGCCTCTGCAGGTGGTGGGGCACATGACCAGCATTGGCACGCTGTTCGCCTTCGTCATCGTCTGCGCCAGCGTTTGGGTCATGCGCCGGAAGCGGCCGGAGGTGCCTCGGCCGTTCCGAGTGCCGCTGGTGCCGCTGGTTCCCATTCTGGGCATCGGCGCCAACTTCGCGATGATGTACTCGCTCGGACCCGACAACTGGGCGCGGCTGATCGTCTGGCTGGTCGTCGGCCAGATCATCTTCTTCACTTACAGCCGCCGCTACAGCAAGCTGCGCCCGAACCGCCCGGCCGCGTTCACGCTGGTTGACCGCGCGGCGGGCCTGGCCAACGCGGGCTTTCTGGTTGGCGGCGCCGTGGGTTTCCTCTCGCGCCCGGCCGCCGCCAGCGGCGTGCGGCTCGGCTTCGAGGCCGTTATAGGCCGCGGCATGAATCTGACCGAGCCGGCCTGGAGGGCCTTGGCCGCGGCGTCCTTCAACTGGATGGTCGGCTGCGCGCTGGCGGGCGCGGTGCTGGGCGCCATCGCCGGCTGGATCCTCTGGCGCCTCCGCGACGCCCGGAGCTAGGCGTTCCCAAAACGGGGACAGGTGCAGAAACGTGGACTGTTCCGGGTTTCGGTTTCCGGTTACCGGGTGTGCGGGCTAGTCGATACGGCAAACCTGGATCTGGTCATTCTGGTAAGGGCAGACCATGTCGCCCGAAAAGGGAGGGATGGCGCGTTCCAATAGCGCCCAATCGACCCCGAAGCGCTGCTTGAGGCGATGCAGGTCGGCAGGACCGAAGCTGCTCCAGTTTCGCTGCGCCTCCGATTGCTCGAGCCACTCCTGCGCCAAGCCGGGGTAGACGGTAGCGACGGAGCGGTCTTTGATCTGGTCGGCGAGCACGCTTCTTTCGGCCAAAGCCCGAAACCCGTGAAAATCCTCCCCGGGCCGTTCCAGGTAGCGAGGATGCATCACGAAATACGCCCGCATAGGCGCGTTGCGGCGAATCCAGTCGAAGGCCAGCATCCAGGAGTTGTGCGGGACTCTCCCCGGCAATTCGATGTGCGGGCTAGCGGGGAATTCCTGCCGCTGCGCATAGTGCATGCCAGCGCAAAGCGCCAGGAACAAGACCGAGGCGAACCCCCAATGCCGCCCGTAGGTCTGCCCTGCGATGCCGCCCGCGAAGAAGAACAGGAAGAGGTAGATGAGTTGCAGGCTGCGCATGGGTTGCAGCGGGGCCAGTTGCGCAAAGCGATGGACAAATGTGACGGTCGCGGCGACCAGGAAATAGAAGACCCCGAAGAGGACCAGGGTCCGCGTGCCGAAGGATATCAACGGCAACTCCCGCGAGGCCGCCCAGCGCCCGCAAGCCATCAGCAGGACCAGCGGTCCGAGGATGCCGACCCACTCATACCAGGCCCACTCAGACAGGAAGTAATAGGGCTCAATCGCCTGCCGCCAGGCAGCGGATGCCGGCGGCAATAGGAACCACGCAAACGGCAGGAACAGCGCGAATCCCAAGAAATGCAGGCGCAATGTCCGCCACGCGAACATGCTCAGCAGCGAGGCCCCATAGAGGGCCATGAGCGGGTGAAACGCCGCGGCCAGGGCTACCCACACGAGTGCGGTGACACGCCGCTTGTCGAGCACTGCCACCAGGGCGAAGAGCAACGCAATGGTGCTCAGGTTTCGCGGGTGCAGGTGCTGGTCCATGATGAACAGGGCGGTTCCGGCCACCGGCACGGTCAGGAGCGCCGAAGGCAGCAGTACCGAAGCCCATCGCGCCCGAGCGTCCCGGAAGAACCTCTCGGCGAGTTGCCGCAGGACCAGCACAAACAGGAAAGTCGAGAGGCAGTAGACGGAGAAGAACACCCAGTCCGGAGGCAGGTGCGTCACCCGGCACAAGACAGCCATGAACTCATCAAAAAGCGTCAACCGGGACTGGGAGTCAAAGAAGGCGGAATCGAATGGATAGAGCGCTCCATTCAGATGCTGCTTGACGGCCGGAAGGTATATCGCCTCGTCTTCAATACCGTAGTGGTATCCATGGATCAGTAATGCTAGGATAGCGATAATGAGTACGCCGAGAATCCGCTTCCACTGAAGGCGCAACAACATCTGTATATGATAGCTGAATTGTCACTTTGCGCAACTCCTCTTGGGGGCCAGTCAATAAAGGAGACGCGTTCATCCATGGGCGCACGCCTGTGCGGGCTGACGATCTTGACTGTGCCGTTCGTAGCGCCCGGCTTCGGGGCGGCTCCCGAGTTGGCGCGAGCCCGCGCCGAGGATACGGTGGAACCGGATCCGGCGGATTACCGCGACCGGCTGGCGCCGAACGGGTGAGTGCGACCATGCATCTCGCCGAGGCCCTTCGGTTCAGCATCCGCGCCCTCGCTGCCAACAGAGTCCGGTCGCTGCTGACCGCCCTGGGCATGGTCATCGCGAACGCCTCCATCATTCTCGTGGTCACGATTGCTCTGACCAGCCGCGATTACGTCTTGGAGCAGATCCAGGGCATAGGATCCAACATCGTTTACGCCTACTGCATGAATGCCGGGCAGGCCGACACCGAGGTCGAAGCGGACTACGTGAAACGGGCCGACATAGGGGCCGTGCGCGACCAGCTCGGCCCGCGCATCGTGGCAGCCACCGGCGTGATGACTCAATACGACCGAATGCTCATCGGGGGAAGGGAAGAGAACGTTCAGGTCATCGGTTCCGATGAGTACTACCACTCGGTAAGAAACCTGGTGTTACTGTCCGGCCGGTTCATGGACTGGAGCGACGTCTCCGTTCGGAATAAAGTGGCCCTTCTAACCGAGACGCTCGCCCGGCGCCTGTACGGCAACCAGCGTGCAAGCATCGGCCAGATCCTGAAGGTTCATGGCATCCGGTTCACGGTCATCGGTACTTTCAAGGAGAAGGTCTCCAGCTTCGGGATGTCGGAGCTCTCCGGCGATACGGTCTTGATCCCCGTTACGGTGATCCGTTACTTCGCACCGTTCGAACGGATCGATCCCATGTACGTGCAGGTCCGGCGTTCCGAAGACGTGGCGCCAGTGACCTCGGCGGTGCAGGCGCTCCTGCAGAGCCGGCACCGCCCGGGCGCGCGCTACCGGGTCGAGAATCTGACGGCCATCCTGGATGCGGCCAAGAACATCGCGCTGGTACTCAGCATCGTCCTGGTCCTAATCTCGGCCATCGCGTTGATTATCTCCGGCATCGGAATCATGAACATTATGCTGGTGACGGTGACGGAACGGACAAGGGAAATCGGGCTTCGGATGGCGGTCGGTGCGTCGCGCCGCGAGATATTGCGGCAGTTTTTGCTCGAGGCCGTCCTGCTGAGCCTGTCGGGTGGGCTGCTCGGCATCCTGGTGGGGGTTTCGATTCCCTTGAGTGTCCAGTATTTCGTGGAGGGTGTGCGGATTCCCATATCCATCACTTCGATCGTGGTGGCATTCGTTGTCTCCTGCATCGAGGGCCTGGTGTTCGGGCTTCTGCCCGCTAACCGCGCCGCCCGCCTGAGCCCGACCGAAGCGCTTCGATACGACTAGCCCGGATGTTTCTCGCGCAATCTGCTGCGGCACTATCGCGCGCCGCAGCAGATTGTTAGTGAGAAATGCGTGCTGGCACCTACTCCGCCAATACCAGCGCGATCCGGTCGATCACCCGCCGGATCTCCTCCGCGGGTCAGTTGTAGTTGTTCACGAAGATAGAGAAGACAACCGTGCCGCGGCTTCGCGACACCGCGTAGCCGGAGAGCGCTGAAGCGTGGTTGAGCGTCCCCGTCTTGGC
>JBEKLW010000017.1:0-13939 GCA_050008815.1 Bryobacteraceae bacterium | reverse complement strand
ACGGGGTGAGCCCGCAGGCGTACTTGAACAGTACGTCGAGGACTCACCCCGAGCGCAACGCAGAAGATGCCGGCCTCCCGCAAGCCGCAGCCGAAGGCGTGTGAGAAGATCGGGCTAAAGGCCTGTGGTCGGCAGCAGGCCTGAGCGCGCATTCCACGAGTCACCAGCCTCGCTTCCAACCGCGTGAGAAGCTCGGGCTGTAGAATGTCCTGGATGCGCCTTGCGAAGGTCGCTGTATTCGCGGCTGCGCTCGCGCCGCTGGCCGTTCTGGTCTGGGAAGGCCTGGGCGGCAACCTGGGCGCGAATCCGATCGAGCACATCACCCACGCGACCGGCGATTGGACTCTTCGCTTCCTGGTGCTGACGCTGGCGGTGACGCCGCTGCGGCGGTTGCTGCGGTTCCCCGGGCTGATCCGGTTCCGCCGCATGCTCGGCCTGTTCGCGTTCTTCTACGGCTGCCTGCACTTTCTGACGTTCCTCTGGCTCGACAAGTTCTTCGACCTCGGCGAGATGGTGAAGGACGTGGGCAAGCGGCCGTTCATTACGGCCGGCTTCACGGCGTTTGTGCTGCTGATTCCGCTGGCCGCGACCTCCACGGCGGGATCGATCCGCCGGCTCGGCGGCCGCAACTGGCAGCGTCTGCACCGGCTGATCTACGTGAGCGCCGTGGCCGGCGTGGTGCACTACTACTGGCTCGTTAAGTCGGACGTCCGGCTGCCGCTGATGTACGGCTCGATGGTGGCGGCGCTGCTGGGCTGGCGGGCTGTGGCGGCCTTCGCGAAACGGTGAGACGCGGCGCCGCGCATCAGTGGTGCGGGCCGGCGGCGGTCTTCGCGTGGCCGTGGTGGTGGGCGTGCTCCAGGGCCGCGCAGTAGCCGCGCACGACGTGGTAGGTCATGCTGTCGAAGAACCGGCCGACGGAGTGCTCGAGTTCCCCCTCCGCATACACCTCCAGTGTGCTCTGGCTCAGGCCCTGGCCGCGCACGAACTCCAGCATTCGGTCCTTGAGAATCAGGTAGCTGAGCACGACCTCATCCAGGGGGATGCCCTCCTCGTGCCGCAGCCTGCCGATCAACTCGAAGCGCTCCGCCAGCTCGTGTTCGATGGACGGGGCCAGCCAGTGTTCAAGGTGCTCGAGGATGTCCCGCGCCCGCTCGCGCAGCTCGCTATCCGCGAGTGCGCTCACGTGACTCAGGCGAGGATCGGCGTGCATCTGCTTGAGGATGCGGGCGGCGAGCGACTCCCAGTGCTCTTCAATCAGCCGGATCAGCTTGCCGGAAACCATGACGCACCTCCCAGCCTTGTATATACTCCTGCCGGGGCGCGATGGGAAGCCCCTCTAGCCCGGATGTTTCAGCAGCAATCTGCTTCGGCGCGCTCAGCAGGCGTCCTCGATCTGTTACGGACCCCCGGGCGTCGCCTCTCGCCCGCCTCGTATCCACGGGCTCCTCACGCGCCTGGTCACGATCCTGCGTGAGAAGGTCGGGCTAGGAATTCGGCTCGCGGGCCAACCGCTTCAACCCCACGCCGTTGCGCCGGCAGATGGGAGAAATCCGCACCTACGCCGGCACGCTGGACCTGCCATTCGCCCACGCGTTCGAAATGTTCGAACAAATGAACAAAGGTCGATGCTGAAACGGATCGTTCTTGTGGGCGTGATGGCAATTGCGGGCTCCCCGAGCACGGGCATCCCGACCCATGACTCCAAGCGTCTTCAGCAGCCGCTCGAAGGCCTTCCGTGACTACAGTGAACTGGTGCGAGGCCGTGGAATACTCGCGCTATGTCAGGCGCTTCTTGCGCGCCGCCGGCCGTAGCCGAGTAGGCCCGCAAGGCCGGTGGCGAGCAGAAGCCAGGCAGCGGGTTCGGGGACGCCGGTGACGCCGGTACTACCGTACGACACGTTGTTGAGATCGAGGACCCTGTCGGGAGACGTTGCCAACACCGAGTGGAAGGGAGTGTCGTCGGTTACTCCCAGGAAGTCCGGCACGGTGTAACTGCCGGTACCCGTGCTGGCCAAAACTACGCTATCGCCGTTCGACAGCGTGAAGGTCACGTTGCTCCCGTCGAATGTGCCGTAATTCAAGGCGAAGCCTGTCACGTCTCCCGGCAACGAGGTCCGGATGTTGGGAACCCCGTCGCTCTGGCCTTGGGATGACAGGACGACCGGGCCGAGAGTCCAGCCGCTGCCGAGATTATAGAAGTCGCCGTTTGATATCGCATCGCTGGTCGAGAAGACCACGCCAGAGTAAGTGACGGACGCCGTACCGGATCCGAAGAAATAATAGTAGGGGTTCGGCGGATCCGGGAAGGTTACAGTGGTCACGCCCGAGACGGCAGCGCTCCAACTGGCAAAGTCGGTGTAGGTAACGATTGCGGCGTGAGACGATGTAGCGCTCAAGAAGGCGACCGCCAAAACGGCCACGACGTACAGAACTGGTGTGCGTGGAAGCATGGTTTGACTCCACTCCTCATCGATTTTTGGGAGGCCCAACCTGTCTCGAAACATGCGCTGAGACATCTTAGCGTCCGCAAGAGCCTGCTGTCAACGTCGTATTCGTTTCGTAGTACTAGGAGTACCTGGTGAAACACCCAGGCCTAGAACAGGCTCGGCGTCTGCGGGTTCTCCCGCATCCGCCGCGCGACCCCGAAGTACTCGCATGCGCGGTCGGTGGCCACGCGCCCCCGCGGCGTGCGGTCGATGAAGCCGAGCTGGAGCAGGTAGGGTTCGTAGACCTCCTCGATGGTGTCCGGCTCCTCGTCGATCGAGGCCGCGATCGTGTTCAGCCCCACCGGCCCGCCGCTGTACTTCTCCAGGATCGTCAACATGATCTTCTGGTCGATCTCGTCCAGGCCGAAGCGGTCCACTTCGAGCAGGTCGAGCGCCGTGCGGGCGATCTCTTCGGTCACGCGCCCGTCGGCGCGCACTTGCGCGTAGTCGCGCACGCGCCGCAGCAGCCGGTTGGCTATGCGCGGCGTGCCCCGGCTGCGCCGCGCGATCTCCGCCCCCCCCGCCTCTTCGAGCTCCACCTCCAGCAGCCCCGCCGAGCGCCGGACGATCTTCCTCAGCTCATCTTCGGTGTAGTGGTTCAGCCGCAGCACCAGGCCGAACCGCCCGCGCAGCGGCGCGCTGATCAGCCCCTGCCGCGTGGTCGCCCCTATGGCCGTAAAGCGCGGAATCGCCATCGAGTGCGTGCGCGCGCCCGGCCCCGCCCCGATCATGATGTCCAGGCGGAAGTCCTCCAGGGCCGCGTAGAGGATCTCCTCGACGTCCGGCATCAGCCGGTGGATCTCGTCGATGAAGAAGACCTGGCGAGACCGCACCTGGGTCAGGATTCCGGTCAGGTCGAGTTTCTTCTGGAGTACCGGCCCCGAGGTCTGCTCGAAGTCCACCCCCAACTCGGTCGAGATGATCGAGGCCAGCGTCGTCTTGCCCAGCCCCGGCGGGCCGTAGAGCAGCACGTGGTCCATGGCCTCGCCCCGCCGGAGGGCCGCCTCGATGGCGATGGCGAGGTTCTCCTTCAGCTTCGTCTGGCCGGTGAACTCCTCCAGCCGGCGCGGGCGGAGACTGGCTTCGAATTGCCGCTCCTCCTCGTTGGCCGATGCTGAGACGATGCCGCGATCCCGCATGAGTCCTCAGATTAGCGCACTGCTGCGCGGCCCGACCTGGCCCAGGCTCACCGCACCAGTTCCAGCGCCTTGCGGAACAAGGGCTCGAATTCGCTCGCCGCGCCCGCCGCCTTCGCCTTCCGGACCGCGGCCTCCGCCGCGCCCGCCGAGCAGCCCAGGTTCATCAGCGCCGAGAGCGCGTCCTGCTCCAGCGCGCTCAGCCCCGTCCTGGCGCCGCCCAAAGCGGCTGAGGCGGCCGCCTCGGCAGCCGTCTCGGGCAGCTTCTCCCGCAATTCCAGGATGATCCGCTCGGCGGTCTTCCGCCCCACCCCCGGAATGCGCACCAGCCGCGCGGCATCGCCGGCGCGGATGGAGGCGATCAGGTCCGCTGTGGGCAGCCCCGAAAGCACCGCAATCGCCCCCTTCGGCCCGATGCCGCTCACCGCGATCAGCCTCTCGAACAGCATCTGCTCGTCCGCGGTGGCGAACCCGTAGAGGGCTAGCGCGTCCTCGCGGACGTGCGTGTGCACCCTCAGCCGCACCTCGCATCCCGCCTCCGGCAACGCCGAATACGTCGAGATCGGGATCGCGACGTCGTAGCCGACCCCGCCGGCCTCGACCACGGCCTGGTTGGGGTGCTTCTCCAGAAGCGTGCCTCGGAGCTGAGCGATCATGCAATCGAGGGTACATTATTCCACACGTCAGAGCGATGCCGCGGCGCCGGTTCCTCGTGGACCAGGGCCGGCGCCTTAGCAAAAACCGGGGCCAGACCACCACTTTTCGCGCTCCAAGCTCTCTGAGGACAACGGACTCGCGCAGGCGAAAAGTGGCTGTCTGTACCCGGTTTTTGTGCCCACCCACCCGTGCCGCGGGCTGCTATCGCGCGCCGCAACAGATGGCTGGTGAAACATCCGGGCTAGCGGCGCGGGCGCCGACGTCCCCTGCCGCCGGTAAGTCGCTGTCTTGAAACCCCTTGGAACCGCTTGGTTGACGCCCCATTTTCCCCGCCGGTATCATGAGAGTGTCCATCCGTTGAAGGAGGCAGGCCGATGGGTCCCCTGGGCTGGCAAGAGACGGTACTCATCTTCATCATCGCCTTGCTGCTCTTCGGCCCCAAGAAGCTCCCCGAGCTGGGGAAGACCATCGGCAAAGCCATCACCGAGTTCCGGCGGGCTTCGAACGAGCTGAAGGCCACCTTCGACCGGGAACTGGGCGGCATAAAGCAGGAGGTTGAGTCGATCAAGGAAGTCACCAGCGTCTACGACCCGGCCAGCTACATTCACGACTACGACTACGAGTCTTCTCGTTACGATGGCAGCCCCGATTCCCCATCGTACGAGTCCACCGCGACAGAATCGTCCACAGCAGGCGTACCCGCGATCGAGGGCGCTGAATCGATGAGCGGTGCGGCGCCGGCGCCGGCCGAAGCCGCGGCCGTCACGGCGGCCGCTCCAGAAGCTCCGGGCGCCGCAGCGGGTGAGCCCGCCGCCGAGGCCGGCGTGACGCCGGCCGAGGGCCCTAAATCCGCCGCATCGTAATCGCCGCGGTGGGCCAGAGGAAGCAGTTGCAGCACGACGAATACCCAGCACAGGCGCCCGAGGGGCAGTCCGGACCGAGCCAGGGCGCGCCCATCGAACCCGGCGCTGCACGGCCTCCCGTTGCCCCCACCGGCTCCGAGGCAGCCGCGCCTTCCGCCTCCACGCCTCCCGCATCTGCGACCAGCGGCGGCGGCTCAGCCAAGCCGCCCTCGCGCGGCGGTGGCGGTGGCGACGATGGCGGCGATGGGGAGGACGAGGAGGAGCGGGGCATGCTCCGCATGTCCTTCCTGGATCACCTCTCCGAACTCCGCAGCCGCATCCTGAGAGGCATCTTCGGTCTGGTGGTCGCCTTCTGCCTCTGCCTTCTGTTCGCCGAGCAGCTCTGGAACATCGTCGCCGAACCGGCCATCGCCGCCCTCCGGCAGTTGCACTACCAGCCGCAACTGGTCCAGATCACGCCCATGGAAACCTTCACCGTGGTGTGGCTCAAGCTGCCGCTGCTGGCGGCGGTGTTCCTGGGCTCGCCGTGGATTCTCTACCAGGTCTGGGCCTTCATCGCGCCGGGGTTGTACAAGCGCGAGCGCCGCTGGGCTGCGCCATTCGTCATCTGTTCCGCCGGCCTGTTCATCCTGGGAGGCCTGTTCGCCTATTTCATCGCGTTCCGTTTCGCCCTGATGTTCCTGCTGGGCCTCGGCCGCGGCATTAATGTCGCGCCGATGGTCTCCGTAAACGAGTACTTCGATCTGTTTGTCAACGTAACCCTGGGCATCGGCCTGGTTTTCGAGCTGCCGGTCCTCATTTTCTTCCTGACGCTGCTGCGCATCACCTCGCCCGCCTTCCTGCTGCGCCACAGCCGTTACGCCATCCTGGCCATCGCAATCATCGCGGCGGTGGTCACGCCCACGCCCGATGCCTTCAACATGATGCTGTTCGCCGTGCCGATGTGGCTGCTGTTCTACGTGGGCATCTTCGCGGGCTACCTGCTGGTGCTGCACCGCGACAAGCGGCGGTTCCCATGGGGTAAGGTGCTGCCTTGGGCGGGCTTGGCGCTACTGGCGCTCGCGGCTGTGACCTACTTCCTGGCGACCAAGTACTACGGATACCACGCCGTGCCACGCTGGCCATTTTTGACCCGGTAGCCTGCCGCGCGGATCATTTGGCGCTGGATTTGCCGGACGTTTCGTTATACGATTGCTCAGAATCGGAAAGCGGGCGGTCCTGTGGACGTAAATAGAACGATTCGACTGTTGCAGGAGGAGGCAGAACGCCTCGACAGGCTGATCGCCTCGCTCGAGCGGGTGCGGGCTCGGCAGCAGATCGCGGCCGGGAAGCGGCCTCTCCGCCGCGGACGGAAGGGCATGAGTATTGAGGAGCGCAGACAGGTCTCCGAGCGGATGAAGAGGTACTGGGCGGGGCGGCGTTCTGCCCTCACCATTGCCGGCGCGGCGCCGCCAGCCAGGGCCGCTGCCGCAGCCGCCGGCGCTGCCACCGGCGCGAGGACCCGGCCCCGGCCGAACGACTGACTTCGCCGACCCGAAGTGTTAGAATACGAACGAGTAACCTTCTAGGCAGCATTTTTCACCACTACCGTGACGCGGTGCCGTGACAGGGCCGCAGTAGGTTGCTGCTGAGAAATGCGGGTCAGGTGTGGGCGGCTAGCTCAGTTGGGAGAGCACGGCGTTCGCAACGCCGGGGTCGCGGGTTCGAATCCCGCGCCGTCCACCAAAACCCTATTCTGATCGGCTCTCGGTTTCGATTTCCGTGCTTACAGCGGCGACCGTTCCATTTTCCGGACCTTACGGCGTCCCCTATTCGAACACGACCGAAACAGAGTTGCTGGTCAGGCCGTCGGCGTCGAGCGACACTTGCACGCGGCCGCTTCCCACGAGGTCAGTGGTCAGTTTCACGTTCACCTGATCGAGACCGATGAATTGCACCTGCGAACCCGCATAGAGCGCTGGCGCTGTGTTGCTCCCCAGGTGTACCGTCACCGCGCCGAGTCCTGAATTGCCGCGAATGCCTGTGCCGTACAGGCTGAGGTAGACCTCTTCTCCGGGATTGCCCAGGTGGATCGGACTCGTGGAAACGATTTCGGTAGCCTGCGAGCCATCGCCACGGACTCTGGTGATCACGGCCGCCGCGAGGCCATCCACGTTCGCCATAAACAGGCCGGGAGACACGGCGGCGATCGTGAGTGGAGCGTTCACCTCCGCGTGCGGATCCCGCTTGATGAACAGCGTGGCCGGACCCGCGGCAACACCTGCCGGAAGATGGAAGTTTACCTGTGGCGGAGAGGCGTAAAGCAGCGGCAGCGCGTGCGACACTCCGCTCGAATCCACAACGCGCGCCGACAAAGATCCAAGGCTCAGGGGTAGTGGAACCGCCGCCGCGGACTCGGTGCGGCTTGCCAGTTCGCTCCCGAAGATGGTGAGCAGTGAATCTGGCGCCGCCGGGCCGGTTTGGAAGCTCGCGGCACTCACGGTCGCCGCCGGGTGTGGCGGATAGTACTCGAAGAAGAGGTCGCCTTCCGGCCAGGTATGCGGGCTGAGGCAGAGAGCACTGAGCTGGCTCGTCATCTGGTCATAAAAGCTCGAGTCCTCGCTGTCGCTGTTGGCAAGAAATGCGTAGGAGACGCCGTTAGCAAGGCCCGTGAGATCACTGCGGCTGCCCGGAGAGGCTCCGGGATGCCCCCAGTAGAGCGCACCGCCGGACTCAAATACTCCCATGGCGAGTCCATACCAGGTGTGTTCATCAAACCAGAGGATACGGTCGGGCGGCGCCAGCATCTTCTGAAAAGACGCAGGCTGCAAAACTGCGGGCTGCCGCTGACCGTCCATCGCGGCTACGAACTTCGCAAGGTTGAGGACGGAACCCAGCCAGCCGCCGGCAGGGAGAATACCCGCGTAGTCGAGCGTGGCGTACGGTAGCGGAGTCGTGGGGTGGTCCGGTGACAGAGTCGATGGAATCGAGACCGCGCCAGGCCAGGCGTAGTAGTGCACTTCTCCAGGGAAGCGCTGCTCGAGCAGGTTGCCCGCGACCTGCATGTCCGTTGCTCCAATCGGGTTGAAGACGTTGTCGCGGATGAATCCTCCGTACGGCTGGCCGGACACCTCCTCGATAATGAGCGCCAGAATCTGGAAGCCGAGATTGCAGTAGACAAAGCGGGTGCCGGGATCGAAATCGAGCGGCTGCGCGATCATGTAGCGAATCATGCTCTCGCCGGTGGGAAGGAAAGGGCCGCCGAGCGTGCTGGCGATGCGGTCGCGCAGAGGCGATACGATCGGGTCGCCGCTGATCGCGGAATCCCAGCCGCCGGCGTGCTCGAGAAGTTGGCGCACGGTGATGGACTTGATGCGCGGGTCGCCCCACACGCCGTTGTAGGGTTGAATGCGGCTGAGAATGTCGAAGGCCCGTGCCTCGAGATCGAGCCTGCCTTGCTCAACGAGCTTGAGAATGCCGGTGGCGGTCACGGTCTTGCTGATGCTGTTCCAACGGGAAAGCGAGCCGGGCTGCATGGGCTGGGCCGACCCGACGTCGGCAAGGCCATAGCCACGCGCCAGCACTAACCGGCCGTCTTTGACGATGGCAACCGCGACGCCGGGGATCTGATACGTAGCCATCAGTTGCTGGACCACGGCATCGACGTCCTGGAACCCGCCGGCCGGCAGGCCGGTCTGGGCGACGGCACGTGTTTGTGGCAGGCCCGCGGCGAGGCCGGCGAGCACGAGGGATCGGAGCAGGTTGATCTTCATTGTTGGCGCACCACCATGGTCACACCGTCTTGGCTGGGTTTGCCGTGGCGGGCCGCCGCGTCCATGGCCAAGACCTTGGCGAGCTCGTCCGCCGCGAGGCTTTGGAGATACTGCGCGCTGGCGCGGATTTCCCGGAGGTGGCCGAACATCCGCAGGTCGTGCGGGCTGCGCTCAGGTTTCTTCTCCTTCGAAGGCTGCGCAGGTGGGAGTGCTGGAACGGTCATGGATTTGAAATATCGCAACGCTCCACGGATGTCAACGCAAACCCCGACTCTTTCCGCCGCGCCCGGCCTCAAACACTCCGGGCGCCCGGCTGCGAGCGCGCCTTATGGCGTCGCTGGATGCTTTTGCGGCCCTCCCGTCACGCCTCGCCACGGTCATGGTGAAAAAAGCGGATTACACCCGGAAATCTGTGAACCTGGCCGGCGCGCCGTTCGTGTACTAGGTATGAGGCTCGCACGAACCATCGCCGGCCTGGCCGTTCTGAGCGGCCTGGCGCAGGGCGCCCTCCGAATCGAATATCTCGGACACGCCTCTTTCCTGATCGAAGACCCGGCAGGAAACCGGGTTCTGACCGATCCTTTTCTCAACGGCTACCCTCTTCCGTTTCCACAGCGGCTCTCCGTGGACGTCGTGGCCGTCTCCCAGCGCGATCCCGCGCACGACTCCGCGCATCAGCTTCGCGGTCGCCCGGTCGTGCTCGGCGCGGACCGTCCCAGTGCTGCGGCCGGGGCTCTGAAGGTTGATGGCCTCCCTCTGCCCGAGCGGATGGCGTATGTCATTCGCAACGGCGCGCAGAGCATCGTCTTCCTGGGCGAGGCGGCCGGAAACTTCTCGCCCGAGCTCGAGCAGGCCGTCCGAAGCGCGGACGTTGTGCTCGCCTCTCCCCGAAGCCGCCAGGCCGTCCAGCGCCTGCTCAAAGACCGCGCCAAGCCGCCGGCGATTGTGCTGATGCGGCCGGATTCCCTCCAGCCCGCGCCCCAGGACGGCGACT
The DNA here is from genome assembly GCA_050008815.1 of Bryobacteraceae bacterium. GTDB lineage: Bacteria > Acidobacteriota > Terriglobia > Bryobacterales > Bryobacteraceae > JBEKLJ01. Next base: position 4,048 of record JBEKLW010000017.1, on the reverse strand, counting down.
GGCGGCTCCCCACGGCTCGCGAAATGGACGCGCTCGAGGTGCGCCAAGACATGGCGCCCGGAGTGATCGCGCTCAAGCCGCGCACCGTCCCGCAGGAAGCGCCGGACCACAGCGTCTTCCACAACACCATCGTCGAGATGTCCTGGCCGCAGATTCAACTCGCGGCGCAGGAAGAAGCCGTGGTCCTGCTGCCGGTCGGCGTCATCGAGGCGCACGGGCCCCATATGGGCTTGGGAGCCGACACCTACCTGGCCCACTCGCACGCCACCGCCGTGCGCCGCGAACTCGGCGTTCTCGGCATAAAAGCCGTGGTCGCCCCGCCGGTCTATTGGGGCCTCATGGTGGACACGGCGGAGTTCCCGGGTTCCTTCCAGGTCCGCCCCGAGACGATGGCCGGGCTGCTTGAGGACGTCATGGCCGACCTCAAAAAGTGGGGCTTCCGCCGGGTGTTCTGCGTGAACCAGCACGGAGACGGGCAGCACCGCCGTATTGTGAGCGAAGCGCTGGCGGCCGCGAAGCGCGACCTGGGGCTCGAGACCTACGACGTGCGCCGGATCGAGGCGCCGCTTCCCGTTCATGATCCGGGGGGGCGTCCCGACGCCATCCGTCCGGACTACCACGCCGGCGCCGGAGAGACCCGCCTTATGGCCGATGGATTCCCGGAGGACGTCGATCTTCGACTGGCCACGCGCCTCGAACCGCAAAGCAGGTTCCGTCCGCTCGCCTATGTGGGCGACCCTGCGTCATGGGCCAAGGAAAACGAGTTGAGCTTCTACTGGAAGAAGTCCGCCCAGTGGGATGCCGAGCGGATCGCCTACGTTCTCGGGAGGCCGGTTCCCGCCCCTGCCGCGCCGGTCGCCGTCGCTCCTTCCGCGGAGGTCGAGGCGATTCTCGCGCGGCATATCCAAGCCGTGGGCGGCCGCGCCCGGATCGAGGCAGCGCGAACCCTTGTGCGCACCGGCAAGCTCTGGGAACGGACGATGGAAATTCCGCTGGTCGTTCGGGCGGCGAGCGGCGGCAAATGGAGCCTGTCCATGGGCGAAGGTCCGGCCGCGCACGTGGAGGTCTTCAACGGAAACACCGGCTGGAGGACAGAAGGGGCAGTTTCCGCGCCGATGAGCGTCGAGCGCGTCGCTTTTCTGGCGCCGCTGCTGGATGCGCACTCCCCGCTGCGGCTGAAGGAATTCTTCCCCAAGCTCACCGTGCTGCCGGATGAGAATCGGGAGGGCCGCCTGTTGCGGCGCCTTTCCGCCGAGACCATCACGGGTTTCCCGGTCGAGCTCGCCTTCGACGCCCAAACCGGCCTTCTGCGCCGGATCGGCGACGCCGTGCTGGACGACTACCGCGAGGTGAACGGGGTGAAGTGGCCGTTCACGATCGACATCGGCGGTGGCGCGCTCAAGGCCCGCATCGAGACGGCCGAGAGTGGCCTGGCCCTGGATGCGGCGGCGTTCGAGCGTCCGGCTGCCGCCGCGCCGGCCGCAAAATAGCCAAAGCGCCGCGGCCGCCGCGCTGGCCGCAATCCGCTGGGCGGCGGCGCTCGTGCTGGCGCTGGGCGGGCTCACAGCCGTCCTCGTACGCCTAGCGTTGGGGCGGCGGGGCGAGCGCCCGGGAATCGGCTGACGCCAGCGCCATTTTCACTTTCTCCGCCAAACGGGCCGGAGTGTAAGGTTTCTGGATGAATCCAGCGACGCGAGCGCCCTCGAAGAGGCGCATGGTTTCCGCCTCGGTGTAACCGCTGGTGACCACCACCTCGACGTCGGGCCGGACCTTGCCGATCTCCGCAAGCGCTTCCTGCCCGCTCATCCCGGGCATGCTCAGGTCAAGGACCACCAGCGAGATGCGGGCCTGCTGCTGCCGCACGACTTCGATCGCGGCCGGCCCGCTGTCGGCCAGCAGGACTTGGTAGCCATAGCGCTCGAGCGCACATTGGACTGTCTTTCTAACGGCCGCCTCATCGTCCACTATCAGGACCGTCCCGCTTCCGCGCAGGTCTTCCTGCGGCCGGGGCTGGGGTTGCGCGGCCGCAACCGGCTGCTGGGCCGCCGGGAACAGGACACGGAACGAGCTGCCCCGGCCGGGCGCACTCGTCACCTCGATCTCCCCGTTGTGCCCGCGGACAATGCCGGAAACCGCCGCCAGGCCCAATCCGCGGCCGGTGAACTTGGTCGTGAAGAACGGCTCGAAGATTCGCGACTTGGTGGCTTCATCCATGCCGCAGCCGGTGTCGCCCACTTGCACGTAGACTGAATCGCCGGCCTGGACGCTGGCGCCGCGGGTTTGACTCCGCACATAGGCCTGGTCTACCGTTTGCACGCCCGTGCTCACCTCGATCGTGCCATCCTGATCGCCCACGGCTTCCGCGGCGTTGAGCACAAGGTTCAGAATGACCTGCTGCATCTGGACGCGATCCGCCAGCACGGCCGGCAGACCGGCTGCGAGCTTCAGCCGCACCGCGATCCTCTTCGAGATCGACGGCTGCACCAGCTCCATGGTCTGGCGCGCCAGCTCCGACAAATCGACCGCCTCGGTGAGGAACCGGCCGCGCCCGGAGTACGCCAGCATCTGGTTGGTGAGATACGCGGCCCGTTCGCCCGCCTGGATAATGCCCTCGAGGTAGACGGCGGCCTGGCCGGGCCGAACCACGTCCAAAGCAAGGCTCGCATTCCCGATCACGCCCACCAGCAGGTTGTTGAAGTCGTGGGCCAGCCCGCCCGCCAGCACACCGATGCTCTCCATTTTCTGCGCCGCAAGGTGGGCCTCTTCGGCGCGCTTTCGCTCGGTGACGTCCATGCTGGTGCTGAGCACTCTGGCGGGCCGGTGGCCGGGGTCGAGAAACGCGGTGGCCGTGGCGCTGACCCAGTGGGTGGCGCCGTCGGGCCAGAGGACACGAAACTCGATCTGGGCCTGGCCTCTGTCTTCCAGCAGCGCTGTGACCTGATCGTTCACGCGCCGCCGGTCCTCGGGATGAACCCGATCGAGCCAATCATCGTAGCTGAGCGCTGTCACGGAAGCATCGAGCCCATACAACCGGCAGAACTCCTCCGTGACGGTGGCGCGCCGGGCCGGAACGTCCCAGTCGGCGATGCCCAGACCGGCGGCCCTCTGCGCCATTCGCAGCCACTCCTCGCGCTCGCGCAGGGTCTGCTCGACTTGCCGGCGCTCGATCACCTCGGCCTCCAGTTGGCGGTTGAGCTCCAGCAACTCGGCCGTGCGCTGGCTGACCCGCTCCTCCAGCCCGTCGTGGGCCTTCTGGAGAGCTACCTGCTGGGTGCGCAGCTCCAGGTCCATCCGCTCGCGGTCCCGAATGTTGCTGAGCAGCCGCTCCGCCTCGCGGGCGTGGTCCTCGTGGAGGAATTCTTCGGCCGGGACGAAGTAGAAGTTCCGGCACACGACACCGCGGTAGATGACGATGGGGTGCGTGCGAATGACATCCAGGATCAGCTCGGGAGGGAACTTCGGCCGGTTGTACTGACACAAGGCGAAGCAGTTGCTGCCGGCCAGCATGTGCGTAAGCCGGCTCTCGTATTCCATCCAGCGTTCGATCCCGGGAGCCCCGCGCAAAACCCATTCGGTCTCGCCGGTGGCGCGCAGCGAGGGAAAGCCATCCGCCGTCGCTTGCACCGCGGCCTCGTTCCAGAAAGTGAACATCCAGTCGGGATCGAAGGAACCCCGCCTCAGGTAAGTCTGCTCTTTGGTGGTGAGGATGAGCGCCCCGCCGCGCGTGGCCCCATCGACATCGATCCCGCCAGCCGACAATGCTGCCCGGGCGTCGTCGATCGCCTCGGAGTCGGCGATGTATATGCACCGCTCGCCGCGATCCAGCCCGATCTTGATGAAGGGCACGGCGACCGCGTACTGCTCCTCCTTGGTGTCGTAAATGGAGCACAGGTGATCGTGCGGTCCGATCTGCTCTAGAGCGGCGTGAAGAGACGACTTGGCGCCTGCGGCAACCATACCCCCCTGCGGACGTAGAACCGCGAGACTGACCGGAGTCTCGGTGGCCTTCAATTCTACAACCACCGGCGGCCGGTCTGCTGCCGGCGGG
>JBEKLW010000169.1:0-5979 GCA_050008815.1 Bryobacteraceae bacterium | reverse complement strand
CGGGAGAATTCAACGCGCCCGTCGACTACGCCCGGCTGCGCATGATGCTCAAGTGCGATTTCCGGGCACTTACTTACCTGCTCAAGAATGCCGTCAACGTGAAACAGCGCTATTCGGGTAAAGAGCGGTTATTGATGTTCTACTTCCGCCTGGTCTTCGCCTCCCTTATTGCCCGGCATTGGCTCCAAGTGCATGAACAACCGGCCATCCTGAAGCTGACGGCGATTCTCCAGTACTTCGCCAATGTGGTGGGCCAGCGTGTGGACAGCGTCCGCTTCGCCAACCTAACCGCCGCCGATTACGTCGTAGGTCTTTAATCCTCGTTCTGGCGCTGTTCCAACTATGCGGGGCAATTCTTCAACGCTCACCCGCCATCCCGACGCTACGCAAGGCTCTGGCCGGATTTGGTCCGGCGGGCAGGGGATGGAACTGCTTTTCTGACCACAGGGGCCAGCGTCCTAACTCTTAGACGACCGCCGTTCAAAACAGCCTCAGCGATTGCGTGCCTTGACTCGGCTTGCCGTCCCACTTCGACGGCTGCTCGCTGAAGAGTCCGTCTGGATCATCGCAGTCAGCCCAGCGCCCAGGATGCGAGTGGGATTGTCGGTTATTGGCCGAGGAAATCCAGGTTGCCAGGGGGATTGGCCTTCGCTTTTTCTTTGCATCGGGCACACTCCTGTGTTACCTTTGAAGTGCACCCAAGAGTTCTTGAAGGCCCGCCTGGCAGCGGGCCTTTCGCATTTGCGCCTAACTTAGCATAGGCGCGACCTTATTGCTAGTCCTTTAAAGTCCTGAATCCACACCCCTCTCACAACTCTGGATACTGGCTCAGTGTCATTGAAGGGCGTTTTTCGGGCAGAATCCGGACTTGGGCTGTCCGGGGCTGTTTTCGCTTTCTGCGAGCGCAGAATCTGCTTGGCCCGATAGACCATCCCCCTTCCGCCGCCACCCAACTTCTCGAGGATGCGATAGTGAGAAATGGTCTTGCCAATCATCGGAAATTCTTGATCAACACCGCGTCGGTCTGCTCAGTGCCGCGCGAGAGGGCCAGGCGGCCATCGCGGGACCAGTCGAACCAGAAAACCTTGTCTGAAGTGAAATGCGTCACCGGCTTCGGCGGGCCGCCCGCCACCGGTTGTTCCCAGACGTTCTCCACGCCATTCACGTCGTAGAGGTAAGAGATGGCGTGGCCATCGGGGGTCCAAGAAAAGTACCCGTGACCAGCACCCGGCAGCGGGAAAACCTTGGCGGGTTGGCCGCCCGCGAAAGGAACCATCGCCAAGCTGAATCGCTGATCCTGGCTGGGAGCGTACAGGCAGGCAATCCACTTGCCGTCCGGGGAGACGGATGGCGTGTTTGATGCGTAGTCCGTCAACTGGGACGCTGGGCCGCCTCCACTCGGAACCTTCATCAGAACAACCTTGCCGCTCTCGGTCCGGCTGAAAACTACCCACCGCCCATCCGGCGATATGGCGGGAAACGCTCCACGGGTGAGCTGTTTCAGATTACTACCGTCCATATCCATACGCCAGATGTTGCCCTGGCCATTTCGGTCTTCCTGGTAGAAGGCAATGAAGCCGCCACGGAGGGGGACGGCGGGCAAGGCGGAAGCTGCGGATGCGTCGTTGTTGGTGAGCCGCTGGGAGTTCGAGCCGTCCGCGCCCATCTTCCAAAGATCATAGCGTCCGTTATGAACCGAGGAATAGACGATTTTCCCGTCCGGCGTCCAGGCCAGACCCCCCTGGCCGTCGTGGCTCTGGTTCTCGGCGCTCAACGAGCGGGCCTCGGACTCCTTGCCAGGTGTGGTGACCTGGATGGTAGTAAGAACCTGGCCCTGCAGGGCCAGCAGTGTCTTTCCGTCCGCGCTCGCCCGAACTCCTATGTACCTCGACAGGTCGTGAGTGATCTGGCGGGCTTCGCCTCCCTCTACCGGGACTTCGTAAAGCTGTGATGTCGCGGTGGACCCCGACGCCCCTTGCGGCCTGCCCGCAACGAGCAGGTGAGGGCCTCCAGGGAGCCAGGTGAGATCCAAGATGGCGTTCCAATGTGCGCCAGCCACCGGCTGGGCCGGACCGCCTTCCGCCGCGATGGTGGTCAAAACCGACTGCCGGCTATAGTGATCGAAGGCGAGGGTCTTGCCGTCCGGAGACCACGCGACGTGGTAAATCCGCTCGGGCCATTTGTAGGATGCCATTACTCGCTCGTCAGAGCCATCCGGCGAGGCGGTCAACAAGCTGTCCTCACCAATAATGGTGGTCCGCACAAAGGCGACCCGCTGGCCATCGGGTGAAAATGCCGGCGGGTCGGTGATCCCCGCCAGCATCTTTCTGGGACTTCCGCCCAGGGACGGCACTTGGTAAAGATCGCCGCTAGACTTTAGGCGGTCCTGGCGGACGAAGTAGACGTAGCTGCCATCGGGAGAGAACGCCACACCGGCGCAAATATCTTCGCCCAGGGTGGCAATCTGGACGTCACTGTCCGTGGCCAGTTGCTTCAGCCAGAGGCTTTGCTTTCCTGCCGTCTCCCGCACATAGGCCACATACTTCCCGTCCGGTGAGATGTCCGCCCCCTGGACGTCGCCACTGCCTGTTACACGCGTAAATTCCAAGCCGGCGGGCGGAGCCGGAGCATGGCTGGCGGCGCGATAGAGGCCATAGATGAGGGCGGCGGCGATCACCATCCCGGCAGCCATCAATGCGCTGATGGCTTTCTTGTGGCGCTTGACCAAGCCCGCGATAACCTGGGAATCGGAGCTCTCGCTCGTAGCGTCGGCATCTTGCCGGCTCGCTCTCTCGCCGCCCGGCCCAAGGGCAGGCACAAGGCCTGTCCCTATGTTGCGCCCAACCGCCGGGACGGCGGCGCTACGCCCCGAATCCGTATCACGCTTCAGGCGTTGCAAGTCTGCCCGTAGGTCGGCCGCGGTCTGGTAGCGAAGCCTGCGGTCTTTCTCCAGCGTCTTGTTGATGATTTCTTCCAGCTTGGGTGAAAGTTCAGGGTTCAGCCGCACCGGTGGGGTCGGAGCCTGGGTGAGGATGGCCGTGAAAATCATCGCGGATGTGTTGCCCGTGAAGGGCTGCTTGCCCGTCGCCATCTCGTACAGCACCGCGCCGAAGCTGAACAGGTCGGTACGTGCGTCGAGTTCTTCGCCTCGCGCCTGCTCCGGCGACATGTAGGCGACCGTGCCCAGAACCACGCCGGGGCTGGTGAGATGCTCGGGTTCGAGGGAGGCGGTGGGCAGGGCAGAGGCTCCCACGGCTTCCGCTGCCCGCCTGGGCTTTGGCGCCAGCTTGGCCAGTCCGAAATCCAGAATCTTCGCCTGCCCACGCGTGGTGACGAAAATATTCGCCGGCTTGATGTCCCGATGGATGATGCCCTTCGAGTGGGCAGTGTCCAGCGCATCGGCAATCTGAATGGCCAGGTCGAGCAGGGTATCGATTTGTAGGGGCGAACGGCGTTCGCCCTGCTCGGTTGGGCGCGCGCCGCGCGCCCCTACATCCACCAAATGCTTCAGGGTCTGCCCCTCCAGCAACTCCATAGCGATGAAAGGCTGGCCCTCGTGCTCATCAATGTCGTAGATCGTGCAGATGTTGGGATGATTGAGGGCAGAAGCCGCGCGCGCTTCGCGCTTGAGCCTCTCCAGGGCCTCATAATCCTTTGCCAATTCCTCGGGCAGGAACTTGAGCGCCACCAAGCGGCCGAGCCTGGTGTCCTTGGCCTCGTAGACTACGCCCATGCCGCCGCCACCGAGCTTCTCCAGAACGCGATAGTGGGAAACGCTCTTGCCAGTCATGCGAGGAACCAGCCGCTGCACGCCATCTTAGGCCACGGTTGCAGCGTAGTCAACGCAATAGGACAATCCGGGACAGTTCAAGCAGCGGAACAGTTCCCAAGAGTGCTGTGCAGCAAAATCTCACGGTGCTGGATCAAGTGCGAAGTGGTCCCGGCAGCGGGCCAAGATTTACCCAAGGGCTCCAGTCCACATCATGGGCACCGGGCAGACAGGATGGATTGGGAATGAAAAGTCGGCTTCCCATCGACTGGGTCACCTCTTGGGCTGGATTCAGGTGTGGAGGGCGTTTCTCGGGCCCAATCCGCGCTTGGGCTGTCCGGCGCTGTTTTCGCTTTCTGCAAGCGCACAAATTGCCTTCCCCCACCCCGGCTCTCCAACGCAGCCGAGAGGCTGAAATCCGAACCGCGGCTGAACCCCGTGCGCCAGAATCGGGGAGTGCTTTCCCGGTCGAGCGCGATTCGGGCTCCATCCTGCGAAACAATTCTCTCCTTGACGGACTAGGAGAGCTATGTTACCGTCTCTCCTAGATATTCGAGGAGAGAACATGGATAAACAGATAGATCTGTTGCAGGGCACTCTGGACATGCTGATCCTCAAAGCCGTGTCGCTCGGCCCCTTGCATGGCTACGGCGTTCTGCTGCGCATTCAGCAGATTTCCGATGAACGTCTGGAGATCCAGCAAGGATCGCTGTACCCGGCTCTCTACCGGCTGGAGCACCAGGGTTTGATCTCCAGCGCGTGGGGCGAATCGGACAACAAGCGTAAGGCGAAGTTCTACCGTCTGACGGCGACCGGCCGGCGCCGGCTCCAAACGGAGACCGAGAAGTGGAACCGCATGGCGTCGGTGATCGCCGGCATTCTGGGCACGACCCCGGAGGAGATATGAGACTCTTCGCGCAATTCCGGTCATGGCTGAAGTGGATCGTGAATCGGCGGCAGCTCGAAAGCGGCATGGAGGCGGAGGTGCGCTTTCACCTCGAGAGCTATGCGGAAGACCTGGTGCGGAGCGGCGTTCCCAGGCCGGAAGCGATGCGCCGCGCACGGATCGAGTTCGGCGGGATCGAGTCCCATAAGGATGCCATGCGCGCCTCCCTGGGCTTGCGCTGGTGGGATGGGCTCGGCGCGGACCTTCGCTATGGGGCACGGCAGTTGCGCAGGAACCCGGGGTTCACGGCGGTGGCGGTGCTGACGCTAGCGCTGGGCATCGGGGCCAACACGGCGATGTTCAGTGTCGTCAACGGCGTCTTATTGCGGCCGTTGCCATATCCCGAACCCGACCGCCTGTTTTCCGTGCAGGAGCGCGGTCAGGGATTCGGAAGTCCAACTTCGTACCCGGAGGTTGCCGATTGGCGCGCCCAAAACCACACCTTCAGCGACATGGCCAGCTATCACGCGACGGAATTCACCCTTACCGGCAACGGTGGGCCCATGCACCTGCGCGGCGTGGTGGTCTCCTCGGAGCTGCTGTCTGTACTTGAGGTGCGGCCATTGTTCGGGCGGGGCTTTGCGCCTCAGGACGACGAAACGGGAGCACACGTTGTCCTGCTCAGCCATGCCTTTTGGCGTGAGAAGTTCCACTCCGACCCGGACATTGTCGGTCGCGGCATCACGCTGGATGGGCAAAACTTCGCGGTGGTCGGCGTCATGCCGGCCGGGTTTCGATTTCCTCCCACCTTTCCGGGCGAGGTATGGACCACGTCCGCGGTTGACACCGGCGCACCCAAACAGGAGCGGGGATACAGTTGGCTGAGCGTGATTGCGCGCCTCAAATCGGGCGTTGCCGCTACCAAAGCGCAGTCGGACATGGATGTCATCGCCCGCCGATTAGCTCAACAGTACCCGCAGAGCAACGCGCAACGCACGTCGGTCAGACTCGTGCCGGAACTCGACCGGATCGTGGGCGGCTCCCGCCTGCCCCTGCTCATTCTGCTCGGGGTGGTAGCCGGCGTGCTGCTGATCGGCTGCGTGAATCTGGCGAACCTGTCGCTGGCGCGCAATCTCGCCCGCCAGAAGGAAATCGCGGTGCGGGCGGCGCTGGGTGCCGGTCGCCGGCGGCTGGTGGGCCAAATGCTCACCGAAAGCATCCTGCTTTCCCTGCTCGGAGGCCTATGTGGAGTAGTATTGGCGGCCTGGGGCACGCAGGCCCTGCTGAGTATTGTCCCGGATGCCGTACCCCGAACCGCCGAAGT
>JBEKLW010000168.1:0-5982 GCA_050008815.1 Bryobacteraceae bacterium | reverse complement strand
ACCCGACCATCGAGGTATACGCCGGGCTGCCGGGGGCGAATCCGGAGACGATGGCTTCCTCGGTGGCGACGCCGCTGGAGCGCGAGTTCTCCACCATCGCCGGGGTCAAGCAGATCAGCTCGCAGAACTCGCAGGGCGAGACGGACATCACCATCCAGTTCAACCTGGATCGCAACATCGACGCGGCGGCACAGGACGTGCAGGCGGCGATCTCGAGCGCCGGAGGGGCGCTGCCGCCGAACATGCCGCGGCCGCCGTCGTACCAAAAGGCGAACCCGGCCGAGCATCCCATCCTGTATCTCTCGCTGACGTCGGAGACGCTCCCGCTGTACACGGTGTATGAGTACGCCGACACCCTGCTGGCCCAGCGGATCTCGATGGTGGCCGGGGTGTCACGGGTGGCGGTCTACGGCGCGAAGTACGCGGTGCGCGTGCAGCTCGACCCGGACGAGCTGGCCGCGCGGGGCATCGGCATTGACGAGGTGCAGCGCGCGATCAGCCAAAGCAACGTCAACCTGCCGACCGGAAAACTGTACGGGCCTAGGCAGGCCTTCACCATCCAGTCGAGCGGCCAGTTGATGGACGCGGCGGCGTACCGGCCGCTGATAGTGGCCTGGCGGAACGGGATGCCGGTGCGGCTGAACCAGCTCGGCCGGGTAATCGACGGCCTGGAGAACGAGAGGGTGACGGCGTGGTTCGGCGGCCGGGGCGTGGTTCTCGCCATCCAGCGCCAGCCTGGCAGCAACACGGTGGAGGTGGTGGAGAGCATCCAGAAGCTGCTGCCGCAGTTCCGAGCGGAGATTCCTCCGGCAATCAAGCTCGAGGTGGCCTTCGACGCGGCGGAATCGATCCGGAGTTCGATCCACGACGTGGAGTTCACCCTGCTGCTCACCGTCTGCGTGGTGGTGATGGTGATCTTCCTGTTCCTGCGGAACCTCTCGGCCACCCTGATTCCGGGCGTGGCGGTGCCGCTGTCGATCATCGGAACCTTCGCCGCGATGTACCTGCTGGGTTACAGCCTGAACAACCTCTCGCTAATGGCGCTGACGCTCTCGGTGGGCTTCGTGGTGGACGACGCCATCGTGATGCTCGAGAACATCGTGCGCTACATGGAGATGGGGAAGACGAGGATGCAGGCGGCACGCGAGGCCTCGCGCGAGATCGGCTTCACGATCATTTCGATGACCATTTCGCTGGTGTCGGTGTTCATCCCGGTGCTGTTCATGCGGGGCATGGTGGGGCGCCTGCTGCACGAGTTCTCGGTCACGATCGCGGTAGCGATCCTCATTTCCGGATTCGTCTCGCTGAGCCTGACGCCTATGCTGGGCAGCCGCTTTCTGCGGTTCAGCCGGGACAGCCGGCATGGCCGCCTGTACGGCGTACTCGAGTCGGGCTTCAAGGGTCTGGCGCGCTGGTACGACTTCACACTGAAGCTCGCACTCCGGCACCAGTTCTCGACGCTGCTACTGGCCCTGGCGATGCTCGCGGGCACGCTGTACCTGTTCTTGACCATGCCCACGGGCTTCATTCCGAGCCAGGACAGCAGCTTCATGTTCGGCGTCACGATGGGCAGTCAGGACATCGCCTTCGATTCCATGGTCAAGCACCACAAGGCGGTGGCCGACATCGTGCTGAGCGATCCGAACGTGCGGAGCGGCGGCTGGTTCGTGGGGGACGGCAACCAGGGGTTCTTCTTCATTCGCATGAAGCCCCGCGCCGAGCGCCCGCTGTCGGTGGACGAGACCATCGAGGAACTGCGGCCAAAGGTCGCGGCCGTTCCAGGCGTGCTGACCTTCATGCAGAACCCGCCGCCGATCACCATCAGCGGCCAATACTCGACCAGCGTCTACCAGATGGTACTGCAAGGCGCGAGCCTCAAGGAGATCTACGCGTGGACGCCGCGCGTGGTGCAGAAGATGCGCACGTTGCCGGGGTTCGTGGACGTCAACAGCGACCTGCAGATCTCGAGCCCGCAGGTGATGGCCGACATCAATCGCGACCGCGCCCTCTCGCTGGGCGTCACGCCCGGGCAGATCCAGGACGCGCTGTTCAGCGCCTTCGGCAACCGGCAAGTTTCGACCATCTTCAGGCCGGCCAACGAGTACGCTGTGATCATGGAGGTCGAGCCGCAATACCAGCGCACCCCGGAGGCGCTGTCGAAGCTCTATGTGCGTTCATCGGGTGGAGCGCTGGTGCCGCTGGATTCGCTGGTGAACGTCTCCCGCAGCGTCGGTCCGCTCACCGTCAACCATTTCGGGCAGCTTCCGGCGATCACGGTCTCGTTCAACCTGCGCCCCGGCTTTTCGCTCGGCGAGGCGGCCGCGCGGGTGAACGAAGCCGTCCGCGAGCTGCGGATGCCGGCCACGATCGGAGTGGGCTTCCAGGGCACGGTGAAGGAATTTCAGGAGTCGTTCCTGGGCTTGTCGGTGCTGCTCATCGTGGCAGTTCTGGTGATCTACATTGTGCTGGGCGTCCTGTACGAGAGCTTCATCCACCCGATCACGATTCTCTCGGGCCTGCCCTCGGCGGTGTTCGGAGCCCTGCTCACGCTGGCGCTGTTCCACAGGGACCTGAACCTGTACGGGTTCGTCGGCCTGATCATGCTGTTCGGCGTGGTGAAGAAGAACGCGATCATGATGATCGACTTCGCGCTGGCGGCGCAGCGGGTGCAGGGCAAGCCGCCGCTGGAGGCGATCTACCAGGGGTGCACGCTGCGCTTCCGGCCGATCATGATGACGACGATGGCAGGCCTGTTCGGCACGCTGCCCATCGCGCTGGGCTACGGAGAAGGCGGCGACGCGCGGCAGCCGCTGGGGCTGGCGGTGGTCGGAGGCCTGGTGGTCTCGCAGTTCCTGACGCTCTACATCACGCCGGTGATCTATCTCTACATGGAGCGGCTGCAAGCGTGGCTGCGGGGGCGGCGGGGGGCTGCCAGTGACCTGCGGCCGCTGGTCGAGGCGTAACCCCTTCCTAGCCAGCGACATGCCGCGGTGGGCGCGAGGGGGCGTGGGCAAGCCGCCCGGCCTGCGGTGAGATGCGGAGAGAACCGCGAGCCACACGAGCGCAGTTGGTAGAGCGGCTGATGCGTAGTCAGCAGGTGGCCGGTTCAACCCCGGCGGCCCTCCAGTCAACTTCCCTGCCCGGGGGAGAGTGGAGCCGCGCAAATCACGCAGCGCTGGGGACCTCGAGCATCATCCTCTCGTGCAGGACGACGAAGACCGCCGCGAGCGCTTCAGGTACGGCCTGCGAAACTCCTGAGCCGTCCGTAGCGTCAAGGGTCTGCGATGAACGATCCGACAGGAAGGGTCGGACCGCCCTTGACACTGCTCCCGGCTCACAGAAGTGTCGGTGCCTCTTGACCAAACCGACGCCGTTGTACACGGAGATCTTGATTCACAAGTAAACCTCTGGTAGTTGGCTACATTCTGCGGCGATTAGGCCGGTTTCCTTTTGGCCCTTGGTGTGATATGTTTTCCTTCTGGAGGTCTTTGATGGCTTGGACTTGCAGACACGGCCGACAGATTTACTGTGAATGGCAAGAGTGTCCCAAATGCTGTGACGAGGAAGACGCTTCCCGGCGCCATGATGAACAGATGGTGGCGCTAGATCGGATCGCACAGAACACCGCTCGGACGTCGGCTCTGGAGGATGAAAATCTTCGGCTCCGAGAGGAAATCGAACGGCTGAAGCGTTCAAAATAGCGGAGAGCGAATCGAACGAGGCGCTATGGCGTCCTCTGCAGTGCGCCAGCGATGGCGGCGCGCCTCGGATCAGTAGCTCTGAGAAGCAGCTGCTGAAACGCGCAGTGTGCCTCGGCCGTGAGTGCCAGGTGATCCGCCAAACGACAGGTGAGATCACAAAGACGTGGCGCAGAGCCTGCAGCATCGTAAGTCCGGATCCGCATCATCGTGCGCCGAGATGGACTTTTCCCGTTCTGTATTTCCGCGAGCCCGCGTTGTCTGCCCTGTGTGGTGCTGATGGGCTGGATGTGGGTGCCAGGACCAACCCTCGCCGACAAACTCGGTGCTCCGCAGTACTTCCTCCCGCATGGGAACCTAACGGAGCGGTCGAGACGTTCATTCCTCACTTTGCCTATTACTCGGCGGCCGGCTGCAAGATGCAAGCCATCGACATCAACGCCGGCACCAGTGCAACCGAGATCGCAGGTCTTGAACAAGGGGACGCCCGATTGCTTCGCAATCCGGATCATTCGATCGATTTCATACTGGTTCCGATGCTGCTGGGGCCATCGCGTGCCTGCGCCACACCAATAGAGATCGCGTTTTGTCTGTTGGAGTTCTTTCGTACTTTACGGCCCGGCGGGTTCGTGCATCTGGCTGATCCCCAGGCGGAGCCGACTGTGTTGTTCGCCGCGCAGACTGTCGGACTTGACTCCTTTTGCTCTCGGCGGCCTCTGCACGGTGTCCCGATCGGCATACTGTTGAGAATCCCTGGGCACGACCGTCGAACCGAGAGGTTCAATTGGATTTTCGAACTTCTTCAGGGCAACAGAGTTGTTTTGGCGGAGCAATTCATCGATGAAGTGCTGCCAGAAGCGGACCTGCTGTGCGGATGATACTTTCATACTCGCGAGCGCTGATGCTTGTCAACCAATCAACCTGCTTTCGCGTCCGTCAGTGGCGACAGCCTACCACGCTTCCACCCGCCGTTTGGATGGCCCAAAAAGGGCCCTAAGGCAAAACAGAAGTGCCTTGTTGATGCCGCCGCTGCCGTTGGCAGCCGCGCAGATGAATCTTGGGCTGGCGGTGGTAGGCGGCCTGGTGCTCTCGCAGTTCCTGGCGCTCTACATCACGCCGGTGATCTACCTCTACATGGAACGGCTGCAAGCGCGGCTGCGGAGGCGGCGCGGGGCTGCCAGCAGCATGCGGCCGCTGGCCGAAGCGTAACCCGCCATTTCTTCGCTAGCAACCGAGTGCGGGGCGGGATGGCAAGGTAAATCACGCTGATGAGGCTACGTCGACGCCCAAATTGGAGACGAGCTGGCGTCAGCGCCGGGTCAGTCTGCCGCATCTTGAAGGCCGCCGGACGCTCGAAGCACCCCCTGCGAAGCGAGCGCCAATGAGTGAACCACGCTCTGGTGGCGGGTATCGCAACCGACGTATGCGCCCGGCTGTCAGCGGCACAGAGCACACAGCCCATGACCAATGAGTCGCAGCAAACGCAACCCGGTAGCTGGAGCACACGGAAAAGGGCCAGTTCGTGGACCCCTGCGGGGCCTACCCCATCCAACCGTCGCGCCCCCGACGCTGACTCGTCTCATTTGTGGACTGTTTCTGCTTAGCAAGCCAGTCATTGTACACCTGGGTGGTGTAAACCCCGTCATGAACCGAGCACTTGTACACCCCCGGCCACCAGCACGCCCCCATGACTACAAGCTGTTTCTCTTTCCCCCAACAGACCGGGCAGTATGGAATCAGTGCTTTGTCTTTTTCGGACTTCCTAGTCCAAAACCGCCCATCCGTTGCGAATTCCAAGTCCGCCTCGATCTCTTCGAGGTGTTCCTTCGCAGCGAGTTGAGCACTCAGAGTCCGATTCTCCTCTTCAGAATCCCCTAGCGCCTTCTGAGCATCCAGCATCAGGGACTGCAACTCAACAAGTCTGGCTTGAACCTCGCCTGGGTTGACATCGGGACGGCCAATTGCCTCACGAAGACTCCTGATGAGGTCAAACCCCGTCTTCGTGGCCGAGATTCCCGCTGCTATGCTCATGGAACATCCATTTATACCGTCTCAACCACTGCGAAGCAAGGGGCCATGGCGGGCGCATCCCAGTCACCTCACCTCATTCACCCTCTGCCGGTCTCGGTCGAAGCACGTCACGCAGAGTCCGGCCGATCATGATGACGACCATGGCGGCGCTGTTCGGCACGCTGCCCATCGCGCTGGGCTACGGAGAAGGCGGCGACGCGCGGCAGCCGCTGGGGCTGGCGGTGGTCGGAGGCCTGGTCGTCTCGCAGTTCCT
>JBEKLW010000167.1:0-6037 GCA_050008815.1 Bryobacteraceae bacterium | reverse complement strand
TTGAGGAGCTTGGCGGCCTGGCCGATGGCATCCTGCGGCGAGATCGCGCCGTTGGTCCAGACCTCCAGCGTCAGCTTGTCATAGTCGGTCATCTGGCCCAGGCGGGCGGCCTCGACCGAGAAGTTGACCTTGCGGACGGGCGAGTGAACCGAGTCGATGGGGATGTAGCCCAGCGGCAGGTCCTCGTCGAAGTTGCGGTCCGCGCTGACGTAGCCGCGGCCGCTCTTCAGCCGCATCTCGATGCTCAGCCTGCCGCCATCGCTGACGGTGGCGATGCGCATGCTGCGGTCCAGCACCTCGACCTCGGGGTCGGTTTCGATCTGACCGCTGACGACCTCGCCCGGCTCGTCGGCGTGGATCCGGACGGTGCGGAGACCCTCGCCCATCATCTTGAACGGAACCTGCTTGAGGTTCAGGATGATGTCGGTGGCGTCCTCGACCACACCGGGAATGGGGCTGAACTCGTGCGCCACGCCCTCGATGCGCACGGCCGTGATAGCCGCCCCTTCGATCGAGCTCAGCAGGATGCGGCGCAAACCGTTTCCAACCGTAGTTCCGAAGCCGCGCTCAAACGGCTGCGCCGTGAACATGCCGTAGCGGTCGGTCAGGGTTTCCGTGTTGGCAACCAGTCGCTTGGGTTTCTGAAAGCCTTTGAACATAACGAAGATTCCTATCTCGCCACAATGACGCCGGGGCGCCGAAGACATTGACGGATCTCTGCGCCCCCGCGGTTCATAGAACCTACTTCGAGTACAGCTCGACGATGAGCCGCTCGTTGACCTGGATCTGCACCAGATCTTCACGTTTGGGCAGGGCGGTGAGCCGGCCTTTGAGGTTCTCGCGATCGACCTCCAGCCAGTTTGGCGCGGGCAGGTGAGCCGTCGCGTCCCGGGCCGCCAAAATGGTCGGGTGCTGGCGGCTCTTCCCGTGCACTTCTATGACGTCGCCCACCTTGACCGTGTAGGACGGGATGTTGACCTTGCGCCCGTTCACCCGGATGTGCCCGTGCCGGACGATCTGCCGGCACTGCGGGCGCGAGGTCCCGAAACCCATGCGGTAGAGAATGTTGTCCAGGCGCCGCTCCAGCATGCCGAGCAGGTTGTCGCCGGTGACGCCCTTCATGTGGAGCGCCTTCTCGAACAGGTTGTGGAACTGCCGCTCTTGCAGCCCGTAGAAACGCTTCACCTTCTGCTTCTCGCGGAGTTGAAGCCCGTAACCGACGATCTTCGGCTTGCGGTCCTTGCCGTGCTGCCCGGGAATGACGTTGCGCTTCTCGATGGCGCACTTCTCGGTGTGGCAGCGCTCGCCCTTGAAAAACAGTTTCATCCCCTCGCGCCGGCACAGCCGGCAAACGGGGCCGATGTACTTTGCCATGTTCCTCCTACCTGCCTTGCTCTCAGGTGCAGTTTACGGCCGCCTCCGGCGGCCTTCGTCCTGCTTCGTCCCAGCCAGTAGCCCGTCGATCCGACTGCCGGGTATCCGTTTGGATACTGAGGCCACCAGCCACATGCCACCAGTCAACTATACTCTCCGCTTCTTGGGCGGGCGGCAGCCGTTGTGGGGGATGGGCGTGACGTCGCGGATCGAGCGCACGTCCATACCCACCGTGGCCAGCGTGCGGATGGCCGACTCGCGCCCCGCCCCCGGCCCGCTTACCCGCACCTCGACGGTGCGCATGCCGACTTCCTTGGCCTTGTTGGCGGCGGTCAGCGCGGCCTGCTGGGCGGCGAACGGCGTGCCCTTGCGGGAGCCGCGGTACCCAAGCGAGCCGGAGCTGGACCACGCCACCGTATTGCCGGCCTGGTCCGTAATCGTCACGATGGTGTTGTTGAACGTGGCCTGGATGTAGACCACCCCCACCGGGACGTTCTTCTTCTCCTTCTTCTTGCTCTTGAAGGTCTTCTTCTTCACTGTCTTCGCTGGTGCCTTGGCCATGCCGTCCCTCTGTCAGCGCCTTAGGTCTTCGACGCCGACTTCTTCTTGTTCGCGATGGTGCCCCGCCGCGGACCCTTGCGCGTGCGCGCGTTGGTGTGCGACCGCTGGCCGCGCACCGGGAGCCCGCGCCGGTGGCGCAGCCCGCGATACGAGCCCATCTCGATCAGGCGCTTGATGTTCAGCGAAACTTCCTTGCGGAGGTCGCCCTCGACCGCGCCCTCTTCTTCGATGATCTGGCGAATGCGGTTGACCTCTTCCTCGGTCAGCTCCGCCACCTTCTTGTCCTTGTGGACCCCGGCCCGATACAGGATCGAACCCGAGCGGGTCCGGCCGATGCCGTAGATGTACGTCAACCCGATCTCGACCCGCTTCCGGTTGGGCAGGTCCACACCCGCGATACGCGCCATGTCTAGACTCCCTTGCCTGGCGGCCAGCTTGCGCTGAGCCAGGCTACCCTTGCCGCTGCTTGTGCTTGGGGTTGGTGCAGATCACCCGCACCACTCCCTGGCGGTGGATGACCTTGCACTTATCGCAAATCTTCTTTACCGAAGCCCGAACCTTCATCAATGCCTCGCTGGCTGGTGGCGGCTGGCTCGCGTCCCGTGGATCTTCCGAACCTGCGCGGGTTCCGGATCCACCAGCGGCTGCCCACTGGCCACTAGCGTTCCTTCAAAACCTTCGTAATCCTGCCTCTGCCCGGATCGTGCGCGGACAACTCAACGCGGACCCGGTCGCCCGGGCGCACCCGGACGAAATTCTTCACCACCGCTCCGGCGGCGTGCGCCACCACCTGCCGCCGGTCTTCCAGCTCGACCCGGCAGGTCGCGTTCGGCAGCAGCTCCAACACCGTGGCCGCCACACCCTTGCCTTCCGCCATCGCGCGCTCCGGGCCGATCCCGACCGGCGGCCCCTACGGCTTGGTCAAAACCCACGGCCCGTTCGAGGTCACCGCCACGCAGTGCTCGAAGTGAGCCGAGTAGGAGCCATCCTTGGTCACCGCCGTCCACCGGTCCCGCAGCACCTTGGACTCCGGCTGGCCCGCGTTCACCATGGGCTCGATGGCCAAAACCATTCCTTCCTTCAGCCGCGGGTTCCCGTTCCGCCGGTCCACGTAGTTCGGGATCTGCGGCTCCTCGTGGAGCTGCGTCCCGATCCCGTGGCCCACGAACTCGCGAACCACCGAAAACCCGTTCGAGGTGACGTGCCGCTCAATCGTGCCGCAGATGTCAAACAGCCGGTTGCCCAGCCGGACCTTCTCGACGGCCAGATCCAGCGCCTCCTGGGTCACCTCCAGCAGCCGCCGCACCTGGGCGCTGACCTCGCCCACCGGCAGGGTGATCGCCGAATCGCCGAAATAGCCGTCCAGCTCCACGCCGGTATCGATCGAGACGATGTCGCCCGCCTTCAGAACCCGCTTGGCCGAGGGCATGCCGTGCACAATCTCCTCGTTCACCGAGGTGCATAGCACGAACGGGTACTTGATGCCCGCCGCCGCGCTGTAATACCCCTTGAAGGCCGACCGGGCGCCCGCCTCGCGCATCATTTTCTCGGCAACCACCTCCAGATCCAGCGTCGTCACGCCCTCGCGAGCCATCTCGCGGAGCCGGGCCAGGATCTGAGAAACCAACAGGCCACTCCGCCGCATCTTCTCGAGCTCGGCGGCGGTCTTCCGAACAATCATGCGTTCCCCAGCCGCGCCAGGATCCTGGCGGTCAGCTCCTCGGGAGCGCCATTCCCGGCCACCTCGACCAACCCATAACCGTTCGCCCGGAAGAAGTCCATCACCGGGACGGTTTGCTCGTTGTAAGCCTCGAACCGCTTCCGCATCACCTCTTCCTTGTCGTCCTCGCGCTGGAGGAGCGGGGAGGCATCGCGGTCGCACAGGCCGTCGTTCTTCGGAGGATTCGAGACCAGGTTATAGGAGGCCCCGCAAACCGGACACTGCCGGCGGGCCGTGATTCGACCGATGACTATATGGTAATCGACAATCAGGCTTACCACCACCTTGTGCTGGCCCAGCCGGCCGAGCAGGCCATCCAGCATCCCCGCCTGGTGCAGCGTGCGCGGGTAGCCGTCGAGGATAAACCCTCCGCCGCAGTCCGGGCGTCCCAGCCGCTCCTGGACGATCTGGTTGACCAGCTCGTCCGGCACGAGCTGCCCGGCCTGGATGATCGCCCGCACCCGGCGGCCCAGCGGCGTGCCTTCCTGGACGTGCTGCCGCAGAATGTCCCCGGTCGAGACATGGGGAATCCCCAAGGCCTCCGACAACAGGACGGCCTGGGTCCCTTTCCCCGAGCCGGGGGGACCAAACAGCAGCAGTGCGGAATTCGTCATGAGCGGCATTAAAACACCGAGCGCCGGCCCCGGATTCTCCCGGAGCGCGGCGTGAATCCCTCGTAGTGGCGCATGATGAGCTGCGCCTCGATCTGGTTGACCGTGTCCATGGCCACGCCCACGACGATGAGCAGGGAGGTGCCCCCGAAATAGAAGTTCACGCCCAGGCCGTCCAGCAGCCAGCGCGGCGCATACTGGTCGATCCGGTCGCCGATGAGCGGCAGCGATTGCAGCCGGATTCCCGAGATCATGATCTCCGGAATCAGCGACAGCACCGCCAAGTACAGGCCGCCCACCACCGTGATGCGCGTCAGGATCTTGTTCATGTACTCGGCCGTGTTCTTGCCCGGCCGGATGCCCGGGATGAAGCCGCCGTATTTGCGCATGTTATCGGCCGCCTCGTTCGGGTTGAAGATGATCGACACGTAGAAGAAGCAGAAAAAGATGATGAGCGCCACGTACAGCAGCGCGTAGAGCGGCTGCGAGTGCCGGATCGAGTCCAGCATCCCCCTCAGCCAGGGGTTGTCCTTGACCACCTGGAACAGCGCGAACGTCTGCGGGAAGGTCAGCAGCGAGGAGGCGAAGATCACCGGGATGACGCCGCCGGCGTTCACCTTCAGCGGCAGGTGGGTGGACTGGCCGCCCATCATGCGCCGCCCCACGACCCGTTTGGCGTACTGCACCGGGATGCGCCGCTCGCCGCGCTCCACGAGCACGATGAAGGCCACCACCGCCACCATCACCAGCAGGATGATGAGCAGGTGCAGCGCCGTCCAGTCGCGGATCTGGAACACGTGCGTGTAGATCTCCTGGATGGCGCGCGGAAGCCCGACCACGATGCCGGCAAAGATGATCAGCGACATGCCGTTGCCGATGCCGCGCTCGGAGATCTGCTCGCCCAGCCACATGATGAACGCCGTACCCGTGGTCAGCGTCAGGATGGTCATCAGGATGAACGGGAGGCCCGGATGGAGCACGAAGCCGCCCTGGCTGGTCTGCAACGCCATGGCGATGCTGAAGGACTGCACGATCGACAGGCCCACGGTCAGGTAACGCGTCCACTGGGTGATCTTCCGCCGCCCCAACTCGCCTTCCTTCTGCAACTTCTCGAGGGTGGGGATCACGACCGTCAACAATTGCAGGATGATCGACGCGGTGATGTAGGGCATGATGCCCAGGGCGAAAATGGTCAGCCTGCGGAACATGCCGCCCGAGAACAGGTCGATGAAGCCGAACACCGTGCCCTGGTTCTGCCGGAAGAATTCGTCGAGCTTGTTGGCATCGATGCCGGGCGTGGGGATGTGCCCGCCCAGGCGGTAGACGGCCAGCAGCGCCAGCGTGAACAGAACACGCCGGCGCAGGTCCGGGATGCGAAAGATGTTCGCGACGGCTTCGAAGAACTTGTTCATGCTTGGCTCGTTTCCTCCGCGCCCTCACGGCCGCGGAAGGGGATCCCTCACTCGATGGGTTCCGCGCTTCCTCCGGCGGCCTGGATCTTCTCCCGGGCCGACTTCGAGAACAGGTGCGCCCGCACCTGGATGGGGCGCGCCAGCTCGCCCGAACCCAGAATCTTCAGGCCATCGCCTAGCGACTTGATGACGCCGAGCTGGAGCAGCCGCTCGGGCGTGAAGGCATCGCCATCCAGTTGCGCCAGCCGGCCGACGTTGACTATGGCGAACTCCTTCTTGAAGATGTTGGTGAACCCGCGCTTGGGCAGGCGGCGGTGCAGCGGCATCTGGCCGCCTTCGAAACCGCGCTTCTGGCCGAA
>JBEKLW010000166.1:0-8545 GCA_050008815.1 Bryobacteraceae bacterium | reverse complement strand
CAACCACTACCTTCAGATTTTCGGCACCTCGATCGCTTTGGGTGTGGTTGCTGGAGCAAGCCAGATCACGCAGGGTGGCGGGACCATCACCACGAGCGGTTCTCAGGCATTCACGAACGGGGCTGCGGGCAGTGTTTCGCAGTCTGCGGCCACAATCCTTGACCGCTTCATCCAGATACCGCCCACCATCACGATTCGGGAGGGTCACCGCGTGAAAGTGTATTTCACGCAGGACTTGCTTCTTCCTGCGTACTCGAACCACACTATTCCGCAGACGTATTGAGGAGGCGATATGCGCAGAATCATCGTTGCCGTTGCATTGCTCTCCACTCTGATCCTCTTCGGTTGCAAGAAGCAGATTGCCTGCGACCCTGCCGATTCAGAGGCGGTGTGCAAAGCATTCCAGCAGTGTCTTCATTCGGATACCTCGGCTGAGGTCTGCCGGATGGGAGAGCAGGACGCTAACAAACTCGAAAAAAACAAGAAGCACTGATTACCCAACAAGGAGGTCTCCCAATGAAACGCACCAGTCTCACCCTCGCCGCAATGTTGTCCATCATGCCCGCCACCATGGCGCACGCGCAGTTCGGGTCGGGGATTGTATACGATCCCACTCAATCGGCCCACGCCATCACCCAGATCGAGCACGAAGAGCGGTCCATCAGCAACCAGGTGCAACAGATCGAGAACGGCCAACAGATTTTCTCAAACACTGTCAAGATCGCGAGCACGGCACTCCAAACCTACAACCAGGTGAAGCAGCAGTACAACCTCTACCACCAGATGATCCTTGCGCCGCGGATGCTTTATTCACGATTTCTCTCGCCGACTTCGGACCTGCGACTGCTGCAACAGATCTCGAACACCTACGGCAACTCGGGAGGCTGGGTCAATTCCGCCAACACTGGAAATGGAGCGTCAGCCGCCTACCAACAAGTGAGCGTTCCTCGCACCAACAGCATGATTCCGGGCTACGGCAGTTTCAGCACCTCCGGGCAGCAACAGATTGCCGCACAGGGCGCCACGGTCGATATCAACGATTCTGTACTGACGAACAATCTCGAAACGCTTGGAACGATCCGGGCCAATCAGACGGCAAGACAGACCGACATCGCCAATCTGGAAGCTGCGACACAAACCCAAGATCCAAGCCAGCAGACCATCATGGCGGAGCTTCAACGCATCAACCAGGCTTTGCTTCTGCAGTTGCGGACTATGCAGGATGCCAACCAGATCAACGCCAATCTTGCGCTTCAACAGATCGTTGCCCAGAAACAACAGCAGGACGCACTAAAGGCGGGATTCCAGGACACTGCGAACTACGCGAGCACGTATCAAACACATGTTGCGCCGGCCTACAACGGTGGCGCACAAGCCCTGACCTATTGATTGTCGATGTACCCGCGAGAGGTGATGTATGGGAGTGCTGAATTGGATCACGCAGGGATGTGACGCGCTGACCGCTACAGCGTCGCCCACAATCGATGCTTTGGGGGTTCGCATGTGCATCGCGCTTGCGACCATCATGCTCGTCTGGTTTGGGGTGCAGGAATCGCTGGCCTCCACCCACGGAGGCCAGGGTTTCCACATGGGGAAGTTCCTCAGCTTCTTCATGCTGATCACCTTCGCCTATACCCTCGTGCGATTCTACGACAGCAGCATCCCAGGTGTTGGCCAATCCTTCCGCGGCTTTATCAACGGCGGTGCGCAGTACCTTGTCTCGGTCATCGGCAGCGACAGCATCACGAGTATTCAGAACACGCTGAATCAGGCTCAGGCCACGAGCGGCCCCAGGAACCGTCCGGTGTAGGACCCTGCCGCCTGCGCCACCTGCTCGGGGGTGCCTTGGGCGACGATCTCGCCGCCGCGGTCGCCGCCCTCCGGCCCCAGGTCGATGATCCAATCGGCGTTCCGGATCACCTCCAGGTTGTGCTCGATGATGAGCACGCTCGCGCCGTTCTGGATCAGCTTCCGGAGCGCCTCCAGCAGTTGCGCGATGTCCTCGAAGTGCAGCCCGGTGGTTGGCTCGTCGAGGATGAACAGCGTCCGCTCGCAGGCGGCCTGCGCCAGGTGCGCCGCCAGCTTCACGCGCTGCGCCTCGCCGCCGGAGAGCGTGGTGGCCGATTGCCCCAGCCGCAGGTATCCCAGGCCCACCTGCGCCAGCACCTTGAGCTTCGCCACCAGCCGCGGAACATCGGCGAAGAACGAGAGCGCCTCCCGCACCGTGAGGGCGAGCACTTCGTGGATGTTCAGCCCGCGGTAGCGGATCTCGAGGATGCTGCTCTTGTACCGCGTGCCCTTGCACTCCTCGCACAGCAACTCGACGTCGGCCAGGAACTGCATCTCCACCGTCACCGTGCCGTCGCCCTGGCAGGTTTCGCAGCGGCCGCCGGGGATGTTGAACGAGAAGTGCCCCGGCGTGTAGCCGTGCCGCTCGGCCTCGGGCGTCGAGGCGAACAGCTCGCGGATGATGTCGAACGCCTTGATGTAAGTGACCGGGTTCGAGCGCGGCGTGCGCCCGATCGGCGACTGGTCCACCAGCACCGCCTCGCGGATCTTCTCGGCGCCCTCGACCCGCCGGCAGGCCACCGCGGCGGTATGGCCGGGCACATCGCTGTCTACAACGGGCGGTGCGCCAGTCTTGCGCATCGCCTCCAGCGACTGGTAGAGAACGTCGTGCACCAGCGTCGATTTGCCCGAGCCGGAAACCCCCGTGATCGCCACCATCATGTCCAGCGGGATCTCGGCGTCGATGCCTTTGAGGTTGTGCGCGCGCGCGCCGCGGATCCGGAGCAGGCGCTTGGGGTTCACGGGCCGCCGCGCGCCCGGCCGCAGACGGTGCGCCTCGCCCCGCAGGTACGCGCCGGTGAGCGAGCCCGCGCCATCGGCCAGCAGCTCCGGGTACGTGCCGGCAAAGATCACCTTGCCGCCGCTCTCGCCGGCGCCCGGGCCGAGGTCGATGATGTAGTCGGAGGCGCGCATCACGTCGGCATCGTGTTCCACCACGATGATCGTGTTCCCCAGGTCGCGCAGCTCCTCCAGGATGCGGATCAGCCGGCCCGTGTCGCGCGTGTGCAGCCCGATCGAGGGCTCGTCGAGCACGTAGCAGGCGCCCACCAGCCGCGAGCCCAGGCAGGTGGCCAACTGGATGCGCTGCGCCTCGCCGCCGGAGAGCGTCGAGGAGAGCCGGTCGAGCGTCAGGTACTCCAGCCCCACGTCGTTGAGGAACTGCAAGCGCTGCCGAATCTCGACCAGGATCATCCCGGCGATGCCCTGCTCCTCCGGCTCCAGCTCGAGCGCGCCGAAGAAGGCGTTGACCTCGGCGATGTTCATCCGCGCGACCTCGGCCAGGTTCTTCCCTCCGACGCGCACGTTCAGCGCTTCCGGCCGCAACCGGGCGCCCCGGCAGGCCGTGCACTCGGTGTACCCGCGGTAGCGGCTCAGGAAGACGCGGATGTGCAGCTTGTACTTCTTGGTCTCCAGCCGCTCGAAGAAGCCGCGCACGCCGCCCCACCGCGCATCGCCGCGCAGGACGTACTCCCGCTCCTCGGGCCGCAGCTCGCACCAGGGCGCGTTGAACCGCACCTTGCCGCGCCCTTGCCGCCGCAGGTCGCCCAGGTTGTCGCGATACTGCGGCTTGTTCCAGGGGTCGATCGCTGCCTGGTCGAGCGACAGCGACTTGTCCGGCACGATCAGGTCCGGGTCGTAGTCCACCGTGTTGCCGAAGCCCTGGCAGCGCGGGCAGGCCCCGAACGGGCTGTTGAAGCTGAACAAGCGCGGCTCCGGCTCCAGGAAGTCCACGCCGCACCTCTTGCAGAAGAACCTCTCGCTGAAAAGCAGGCGGCGGGCCGGCTCCGCGCCGGCTTGCTCGAAGACCGCCTCGCCCGCCTCGCGGTAGCAGATCTCCAGGCTGTCCACGATCCGCGGGCGGAGGTCCGGGGCCATTATGAGGCGGTCGACCAGCGCCGAGAGCGGCTTGGCGAAGTCGATGTCCAACAGCGATTCCGGGCTCGAGAACTCGAACGTCCGCCCAGCCTGGTAGAGCCGGTTGAAGCCCTTCTTGCGCAGCTCGAACAGGCGGTCGCGCAGGCTGGCCGTGTCCGGCTGAGCGGCGCTCCTGGACTTTGCGGCCGGCGGCGCTGCTTCGCCAAACCGGATCGGGAACAGCACGTACCAGCGCGATCCGGCCGGCTCGGCCATCATCCGCTCGGCCACATAATCGACGGTGTCCTTGCGCACGCGCTCGCCGCAGCCCGGGCAGAAGGTGCGGCCCACGCGCGCCCACAGCAGGCGCAGGAAGTCGTAGAGCTCGGTGGCGGTCGCCACGGTCGAGCGCGGGTTACGGGTGGTGTTCTTCTGGCGGATGGCGATGGGGGGCGCCAGCCCCTCGATTTCGTCCACCTCCGGCTTCTCCATTCGCTCCAGGAACTGGCGGGCGTAAGCCGATAGCGATTCCACGTAGCGGCGCTGGCCCTCGGCGTAAATGGTGTCGAAGACGAGGGAGGACTTGCCCGACCCGGAGACGCCGGTCACCACCGTGAGCCGGTTGTGCGGGATCTCGAGCGAGACGTTCTTGAGGTTGTGAAGCCTCGCTCCCCGGATGATGATTGAGTCTTTCACTTCGTCCACGGGACGTGCCGCTGCTCAAGCCGGAGGCCCCCAGCCGCACGGTCATGCGCCTGCGGCTGGAGAGGCCAGCCGCCGCTCCCGGTCTGCTGGGTCACGCCGTTGCTTCAGATAGAGCGCCGCGGCACGAGACGGTTATCATTTCATTTTATCGTGGCGAGGCCATCTGGCATCGCGCCGGGAGACTCCGCGGAGCGGTTCCCCCCGCTGCTGCCGGGCTAGTACGCCCACAACCGACGTGGCCCCTGGTGACCGGCACGCGACCCCTCCCCCCTGCATTTCACTGAGACGGAAACCGCCCGGCGGGCACTATGTCTCGGAAGCTTCATGCGTCCTTTCGAGGGATGTGCGCTTCTGGCGCTTGCGGCCGCACTCTCCGGTCAGGCGGAGAACGAGTGCCGGCCGCAGGCGCCGTGTTATTCGGCCGCCGGGATCGTCAATGCTGCCAGCAACCAGCCCGGCCTGGCCTCGTTCACCTGGGTGAGTCTGTACGGCGACGGCCTGGCCTACCAGACCTGCAACCGCACCGGCAGCGATGAGCTGCCGGGCATCGGCGAGGTCAACGTTTACGTGAATGGCCTGCCGACGTTGGTTTCCTACGTCTCCCCGCTTCAGGTAAATTTCCTCCTGCCGTCCGGCCTCACGCTGCCGAAAGCCACCGTCCAGCTCGCCCGCGAGGGTACGCTTGGCCCCATGGTGGAGGTCTCGCTGGAGGACTCCGCCCCGGCCCTGTTCCAGCTCGACCGGGAGACCGTCGTCGCCGCTCACACCGATTGGACCGTCGTCACGCCGGAGTCGCCCGCCCGCGCCGGCCAGTACGCCATCCTGTATGCGACGGGCCTGGGGCCGTTTCTCTTGCGGCTCGACGACTACGAGATCCCGGAGACCGCCAACCCAATCCTGCGCCGCCCCGAGATGAGGCTGCTGCTGGACGGCGAGGCGGTCGACGATGTGCTCCTCGAGTATGTCGGCACCGCGCCGGGCTTCATCGGCGTCTACCAGATCAACCTCAAGCTCCCCGACCGCATCGGCCCGAACCCCGAGGTCCGGATCGCGCTGGGCGACCGGATCAGCCCGCCCGGCCTCCGCCTTCCAGCGGAGTGAGAAGATCGGGCTTGCGGCCTTCCAGGCGCCCGCAACCTCCCGGGGGTGAGCCGCGTTCAATGTAGTTAGCGGCGTAGAATTGGGATAAGGAGTACCCATGCGGTTCAGTCGCACTGTAATCAGCGTGCTGGTCGCCGGGTGGTCGGTCCTGGCCGCCCAGGCCCCGGCTCCGGAGACCCCGGCCGCGCAGGCTCCGGCCGCGCAGACCCCGGCAGCCGGCTCCGGAGGCCCCGGCTACGCAGGCTCCGGCCGCGCAGGCCCCGGCCGCACAGGTCCCGGCCGCGCAGGCTCCCTCCAGCGGCAACCCCGCCCTGGGGTGGCGAAGACCGGGGGAGCCCAAGCCCGGCGACTACGTCATTGAGCCGGGTACGCGAATCCCGCTGACGCTCATCAACAGCGTCAGCACCAAACACTCGGCCGAGGGCGACCGGGTCTATCTGGAGACCGCGTTTCCGATGGTGGTCAACGGCCGCATAGTGATCCCGCCCGGCAGTTACGTCGCCGGCACGATCACGCAGGTCAAGCGGCCGGGGCGCGTCAAGGGCCGCGGCGAGCTGTACCTGCGGTTCGACTCGCTCACGCTGCCCAACGGCGTCACGCGCGACTTTCGCGCCCGCATCGGCGGCCTCGACGGCCGCGCCAACGAAGAGCTCGACCGCGGTGAAGGCAAGATCAGGAGCGAGGGCAACAAGAGCGGCGACGCGCGCACGGTTGGTGAAGCGGCCGCCGCCGGGGCCTCCGTCGGCGTGATCGCCGGCGGCGCCACGGGGCACTACGGCATGGGCGCGGGCATAGGCGCCGCGGCCGGCGCCGCGGCCGGCATCATGGGCGTGCTGCTCAGCCGTGGTCCGGATGCCATGCTCGCCAAGGGCTCAACCATCGAGATGGTGCTCGACCGTGCGTTGGTGTTCCAGGACAGCGAGCTGGACTTCGGCCGCGTGATGCCACGCGGCAGGGCGGACTTCGGAGGCGGCCCGCTGCCCAGCCAGAAGCACCAGCAGCTTCCGCTTCCCGGCAGCCGCTGGCCGATGTGAGAAGCCGCGGCGGCAGCGGCAGCGGACGTGACCAAACACCCGGCTTCTACAACTCCAGCTTCCGCAGCCGCAGCGCGTTGGTGATCACCGAGACGGAGCTGAACGTCATCGCCGCCGCCGCAATCACCGGGCTCAGCAGCAGGCCGCTGATGGGGTAGAGCAGGCCAGCGGCCACCGGCACTCCCAGGGCGTTGTAGACAAACGCGAAGAACAGGTTCTGCCGGATGTTTCGCATGACGCCGCGGCTCAGCCGCCGCGCCCGCACGATGCCGCGCAGGTCGCCGCCCAGGAGCGTGATGGCCGCGCTTTCCATCGCCACATCCGTCCCCGTGCCCATGGCGATCCCGACCTGCGCCTGCGCCAGCGCGGGCGCATCGTTGATCCCATCGCCGGCCATGGCCACCGTCCGGCCCTCGGCTTGCAGCCCCTTGAGGATCTCGCCCTTGCCCTCCGGCAGCACCTCGGCGTGGACCTCGTCGATTCCCAGCTCGCCTGCCACGGCCTGGGCGGTGGCGCGGCTATCGCCGGTCAGCATCACCACGCGGATGCCGTCCTGCTGAAGCAGCCGGATGGCCTCGCGCGAGGAAGGCTTGATCGGATCGGCGACTCCCAGCAACCCGACGGTTTTGCCCTCCCGCGCGACGAACACCACGGTTTGTCCCTGGGCGCGCAACGCCTCGGCCGCGGCCGAAAGCGGGGCGATGTCGATGCCGAGCTGCTCGAAGAGCGCGCGGTTGCCGAGCGCCACCCGCCGGCCCTCGACCAGGCCCGTGACGCCCTTGCCCGTCACCGACTGAAACTCGGCCACTGGCGCCGGCTTCAACCCTCGTTCCTCCGCGCCGGCGAGGATCGCCGCCGCCAGCGGGTGCTCGCTGGCGCGCTCCAGGCTCGCCGCCAGAAGGATCACCTCGTCCTGTTCGAGACCGGCGGCCACGGCGGCGACCAAGCGCGGCTTCCCTTCGCTCAGCGTGCCGGTCTTATCTACGACCAGGGTGTCGACCTTCTCCATCACTTCGAGCGCCTCGGCGTTCTTGATAAGCACGCCCGCCGTCGCGCCCCGGCCGGTGCCCACCATCACCGCCATCGGCGTCGCCAGACCGAGCGCGCACGGGCAGGCGATAATCAGCACCGCCACCGCGTTCACGATGGCGTGCGCAAAGCGCGGCTCCGGCCCGAGGGCCGCCCATAGGATGAACGTCAGCGCCGCCACCGCCACCACGGCCGGGACGAAGTACGATGCCACCACGTCGGCCAGGCGCTGGATGGGCGCACGGCTGCGCCGCGCCTCGCTCACCATCCGCACGATCTGCGCCAGCAGCGTCTCGCTCCCCACGCGCTCGGCGCGCATCAGGAAGCTGCCCGTGCCGTTCAGGGTCCCGCCCGTAACGCGGCTTCCCGGAGCCTTCTCGACGGGAATCGGCTCGCCGGTGAGCATCGACTCGTCCACCGCGCTCGCGCCCTCCAGCACCACGCCGTCGACCGGCACCTTCTCGCCCGGGCGCACCCGCAGGCGGTCGCCGGGGCGAATGCGGTCAAGCGGCGCGTCTTCCTCGCTGCCGTCCTCGCGGACCAACCGGGCCGCCGGTGGCGCCAGCCCCATCAGCGCGCGGAGCGCGCTCGTGGTCCGCCCGCGCGCCCGCAGCTCCAGCACCTGCCCGAGCAGCACCAGCGTCGTGATCACCGCCGCCGCCTCGAAGTACACGGCCACCTCCCCGTGCTCCGTGCGGAACGACGCCGGGAAGATGCCCGGCGCCACGGCCGCGATCAGGCTGTAGACGTAC